>CAYONR010000048.1:0-10332 GCA_964405365.1 uncultured Halanaerobiaceae bacterium | reverse complement strand
ATTGGGAGGCAATAGAGATGATAGAGCTATACGACACGACATTAAGGGATGGAACCCAGCGAGAAGGTATCTCTTTTTCGACAGAGGATAAATTAAATATTACTAAAAAGCTGGCAGCTGCTGGCATCGATTATGTAGAAGGTGGCTGGCCTGGTTCTAATCCTAAGGATATTGAATATTTTAAGAAAGCCAGGGATTTAGAACTTGAAAGCACGAAGATAGCCGCCTTTGGTAGTACCAGACGGCCAGGAATTGAAGCTGAAGCTGATAAGAATCTTCAGGCTATCGTTGAATCTGGAGCAGATGTGGCCACAATCGTTGGCAAGAGCTGGCCACTCCATGTTAAGGAGGCTTTAAAGACTTCACTGGATGAGAATATTAGAATGATTGCCAGTTCAGTCGAGTATTTAAAGAGTCAGGGTATGGAAGTATTTTTTGATGCCGAGCATTTCTTTGACGGCTACAAGGCTGACAGTAATTATAGTATTCAGGTGCTTCAGGCAGCAGCAGAAGCCGGGGCAGACTGTCTGGTTCTCTGTGATACCAATGGTGGTTCAACACCTGATGAGATTAGATCAATTATAAGGGTTGTTAAAGAGAAGGTATCTGCAGATATCGGAATCCATACCCATAATGATTCTGAGCTGGCTGTTGCCAATTCGCTGGTGGCAGTCAGGGAAGGTGCAGTTCAGGTTCAGGGTACAATCAATGGTTATGGCGAGCGCTGCGGTAATGCCAACCTATCATCTCTGATCCCAAATCTCCAGTTGAAATATGGATATCAGGTTGTAACTGATGAGCAGTTAAAGCGGCTGACGGCAACATCCAGATATGTCAGTGAAACTGCTAATCTTCTACCACCGGCCCATATGGCCTATGTTGGCGAAAGTGCTTTTGCCCATAAAGGTGGAATCCATGTGAGTGCTGTCTTAAAGAATGCCAGTACTTACGAACATGTAGATCCTGAAATTTTCGGAAATAAGCGCAGAGTTTTAGTTTCAGAGCTTTCAGGCAAAAGTAATTTGAGGTATAAGGCTGAAGAATTAGGGATTGAACTGGATGATGAGAATGAGGATCTTCAGGAAGTTCTCGAGAGGATTAAAGAACTTGAGCATCAGGGCTATTATTTTGAAGGTGCCGAGGCTTCTTTGAAGTTGTTATTGGAACGAGCCCGAGGTGAATACGATAAATTATTTTCTCTGGAATCAGTCAGAATTTTAACTGATAAGAAAGAGACTGACAATCCTAATTCTGAGGCAACGATTAAGGTACTTGTTAATGGAGAACGGGTACATACAGCTGCTGAAGGCGATGGTCCTGTTAATGCCCTGGATAAGGCTTTAAGGAAGGCGCTGGTTAAGTTTTATCCTGAGATTGAAGAGATTGCATTAGTCGATTATAAGGTCCGGGTCTTAAATGGTCAGGATGGAACTGCAGCTAAAGTAAGAGTTTTAATTGAGACTGGTAATGGCGATGAGACCTGGGGAACTGTCGGGGTTTCGACTAATATTATCGAAGCTAGCTGGCAGGCCCTGGTTGATAGTATTCAGTATGGTATTAAGTTTAAAGTATCGAAGAAGAAGGAGGCGGTTTAAATGAGCAGACCGAGTGATAAGGTTACTCAAAAGATAGTAAATGCTCCCCAGCGTTCGCTCTTTAAGGCATTGGGGTTAACAGATGATGAACTGGAAGGGCCATTGATTGGAGTCTGTAATTCTTATAGTGAGTTGATTCCAGGCCATCAGGATCTGGATAAGGTGGCTGATGCAGTTAAAAGTGGAATTACCAGAGCAGGTGGTACTCCCCTTGAATTTGGGACTATTGGTGTCTGTGATGGGATAGCAATGGGCCATCAGGGGATGCATTATTCTTTAGCAAGCAGGGAATTAATTGCTGATTCAGTAGAATCTGTAGCCAGGGCCCATGCACTCGATGCTTTAGTTTTAATACCGAACTGTGATAAGATTGTACCAGGTATGATGATGGCGGCATTAAGGCTTAACCTGCCGGCTGTTGTAGTCAGCGGCGGACCAATGCTGGCCGGTCGACATCAGGGAGAAAATATTGATTTAAAAACTGTTTTTGAGAAATCTGCTGGAGTTAGTTCTGGTCAGGTCTCTGAAGAAGAGCTGGCTGAGATTGAAGATTCGGCCTGTCCTGGCTGTGGTTCCTGTTCAGGCATGTTTACTGCCAACTCGATGAACTGTCTATCTGAGGTGCTAGGGCTGGCCTTGCCAGGTAATGGCACAATCCCGGCAGTCTCAGCAGCCAGAAGAAGACTGGCCAAGGCGACTGGCAAGCAGGTTGTTAAGCTTTTTGAAGAAGATATAAAGCCCAGGGATATAGTGACTGAGGAATCCTTTTCCAATGCCCTGCGAGTTGATATGGCTTTAGGTTGTTCGACAAATACAGCACTCCATCTACCGGCTATAGCCAATGAGGCCAGTCTAAAACTGGAGATTGATCTGATAAACGAGATTAAGGAAGAAGTGCCCCATCTCTGTAGTTTAAGTCCAGGTGGCAGATATCATATTCAGGATCTAGATGAAGCCGGAGGGATACCAGCTGTAATCAAGCGATTACTGGATAATGACCGGTTTAATGGTGAGATGCTGACAGTTACAGGTCAGAGCCATGGAGAGAACCTGGCAGGAATTAGGGTGAAGAATGATGAAGTTATTAGAGAGATAGAGACTGCTTATCATGAGAAAGGTGGTCTGGCTGTTCTCAAGGGGAACCTGGCGCCGGCTGGTTCTGTTGTGAAGCAGGCTGCTGTTGCCGATGAGATGTTGGTCCATCAGGGTCCAGCCCGGGTCTTTGATTCTGAGGAAGCTTCAGTTGAGGCTATCAGAAATGGAAAGATAAAGTCAGGAGATGTAATTGTGATCAGGTATGAAGGACCCCAGGGAGGTCCAGGAATGCGAGAGATGCTGACACCAACATCCTCACTGGCTGGAGTTGGCCTTGATAAAGAAGTGGCCTTAATTACTGATGGCAGATTTTCAGGAGCTACCAGAGGTGCTGCTATTGGCCATGTGTCACCGGAAGCTATGGAAGGTGGGCCCATTGGAGCTGTCCAGGAAGGCGATTTGATAAAGATAGATATTCCAGGCGAGACTATTGAAGTTGATCTGATAGACGGTGAGCTAAAAAAGAGGCTGGATAATCTGGAGAAGCCAGAACCGAAAGTGAAAGGTGGATACCTGGCCAGGTATGCTAAACTGGTCGGATCGGCAAGTAATGGTGCAGTATTTGAAGTTTAAACTATAAGAGGAGTGATAATTATGATGGAAAATATAAAAGTTGAAAAAGTTGATGAATGCAAAGAACGACCGGCTGATGGTGAACTTAGTTTTGGCCGGACTTTTACAGACCATATGTTTGTGATGGATTACAATGAAGAAGAGGGCTGGCATGATTCAAAGGTGATCCCGTATCAACCATTAGAGATAGATCCGGCGGCAGCATTTTGTCATTATAGCCAGATGACATTTGAGGGGCTTAAAGCATATAAATCTGATGATGGTGCTCTATTATTTAGGCCTGAGAAGAATGCTGAGAGGTTTAATAATACCAACAGCAGAATGTGTATTCCTGAAATGGATCCTGAGTTTTTTGTTGATGCTATCAAAAAGACGGTGAAGATTGATCAGGATTGGATTCCAGCTAAAGAGGGGACTTCATTATACATAAGACCATTTATTTTAGCAAATGAGGTCTATCTTGGCTTGAAGCCGTCCTCAGAGTATAAATTTGTTATAATAATGTCACCGGTAGCAGCCTATTATCCCCAGGGGATAAAACCGACTAGAATCTATGTTGAGACTGAATATGTCAGGGCTGTCAGAGGTGGGACTGGTTCAGCCAAGACCGGCGGTAATTATGCCGGGAGTTTGAAGGCTCAGAAATCTGCTGCTGAGAAAGGTTATGATGAGGTGCTCTGGCTTGATGGTGTTGATAGAGAATATGTCGAAGAGGTAGGAGCCATGAATGTCTTCTTCAAGATTGATGGCAAGATCGTGACACCAGAACTTGGCGGTTCTGTCCTGCCAGGGATAACCAGAGATTCGGTAATAACAATGCTTAAAGACTGGGATTATGATGTTGAAGTCAGAAAGATATCAATCGAAGAGGTTGTTCAAGCCTATAAAGATGGCAGCCTGGAAGAGGCCTTCGGTACTGGGACAGCAGCTATTATATCACCGATCGGTGAGTTGAATTATAATGGTCTGGAAATGGAAATCAACGATTTTGAAACCGGTGAAGTTGCCGCGAAATTATATAAGACTTTAACTGGTATCCAGACCGGGAAAGTCGATGATCCTTATGACTGGACAGAAGAAATCCCCCTTGATTAAAAAGAAATTTGGAGTTATTGAAAAAAAGTTTGGAAAATCGTTTGACAAACCCAAACTTTTCTGTTAGACTTACTTTTAACGATTTACAATAATAAAGAATTAACAACGTTGATGGAGTCCAAGTAAGCCTGATGGCTGAATTTCCCTCCTGAGTTGCCGGCTGAAAATTCAGTAAGCCTGGCCGTCTACCGGCGTTAATCGGTGCGGAAGTTATCTGCTTCCAGTGAGATAATCTCTTGGAAGTTTCTATATCTGGAGATTAAGTCAGGTGGTATCGCGATTATACAGTCGCCCTGTAATGGGGCGGCTTTTTGTGTTTTTATAAGGAAAAATTTCTAAAACAATTATTTGGAGGATTGATAATTTATGAAATTAGCGAGTAGAACAGAAACTAGAAAAGAGACAGTGATTGATCTTGATGGAGTTAAGGTTGGTGGCGATAAACCGGCAATAATGGCTGGACCCTGTGCAGTAGAGAGTAGAGAGCAGTTAATGGAGACAGCCAGAGCAGTCAGGGCAGCCGGGGCAACTATTTTAAGAGGGGGAGCTTATAAACCGAGAACATCACCATATTCCTTCCAGGGACTTGGTGAAGAAGGCTTAAAGCTTATGGCTGAGGCCAGAGAAGAGACAGGTTTGAAGATTGTTACTGAGATGATGGGCTTAGAGCAGATGGAGCCGGTGATGAAATATACTGATATTATTCAGATTGGAGCAAGGAATATGCAGAACTATCCGTTGTTATCTGCTATTGGAGAACTTGATAAACCGGTAATGTTAAAACGAGGAATGTCGGCGACTATTAGAGAATGGCTGCTAGCTGCTGAATACATCATGAATGCTGGTAATCATCAGGTGATTCTCTGTGAGCGAGGAATCAGGACATTTAGCGAAAAGACTAGAAATACTCTGGATTTAAGTTCTATTCCCCTGGTTAAAGAGTTAAGCCATCTGCCGGTAATTGCTGACCCCAGTCATGGAACCGGTATGAAGAAGTTGGTTGCCCCAATGTCTAAGGCAGCAATAGCCTGTGGAGCTGACGGACTGATAGTTGAAGTCCATCCGAATCCAGAAGAGGCATTGTCAGATGGTCCTCAATCATTGCGGCCTGAGGAGTTTGAAGAGTTGATGCAGGAGTTAAGCCTTATAGATAGCTCATTAGGCGGTTCTGGCGATCAGATACTGCCATCGGCTATTTAAGGAATTTGAATTTGAGAGAATGGATGTGATAATATGCAAAAGATCGGGTATTTAGGGCCACCAGGAACATTTACTGAAATGGCGGCAGTTAATTATCTTGAAGAAAAGCTTGATAATAGGTCCAGGCTTGAGGCCTACATAGATATTGAGAGATTGATAATGGCGATTGCTGAAGGTGAGGTGCCGGCCGGGATTGTGCCGATTGAAAACTCCCTTGAAGGATCTGTCAATATCACTCTGGATTATCTGGCTCATAAGGTTGACCTGGAGATTCAGACTGAGGTGACATTACCGATAATCCATAATCTGATCGTTAAACCTGGCGTGGAAATGGCTGAGATAGAGAAGGTTATTTCCCATCCCCAGGCCCTGGCCCAATGTCGGGATAATATCAGGAAATATCTTGGTGAGGTTGAGATTGTTAAGGTGAGCAGTACGGCTGAGGCTATAAATCAGATTAATTCAGGTAAAGTTGCGGCAATTGGTTCAAGGCTGGCAGCTCAAAGGAAACAGCTGGAGATTATTAAAGCTGACTTTCAGGATGAATCAAGGAACTGGACCAGGTTTGTATTATTGAGCAAACCAGGAGTTAAGTCTGAAGGCAGGCAACTTTCGGTGGAGAGGAAGACTTCGATAATCCTGGCACCGGTTAAGAACCGTCCAGGGATACTCCATGAACTGCTCGAAGAGTTTGCCAGAAGGAATATTAATCTGACCAAGATTGAGTCTCGCCCGACCAGGAAGACTCTTGGAGATTATTTATTCTTCATGGATTTTGAAGGCGATAGAGAAGATAGACAGATTGGTGAAATATTAAAGAATTTGCGGTCGAAATCATCATATTTTAAGGTCTTAGGTTCATATGACCTGCTGGAGTTTACCAGTGAGAATTTAGCAGTCGAGTATAATTAGAGTAAATAGGAGGAAGATAAAATGAGTTTAGCAGAGAGATTGGAAGCAAATATGTCTCAGGTGTCCGGCTATGAGGCTGGTCGGGATAAAGCGGAGATAAAGGAGAAGTATAATATCAAGGAGCCGATCAAACTGGCTTCAAATGAGAATCCCTATGGGCCATCGCCTGAAGTAAAAAAAGTGATTGCTGAGGAGTCGGCCAGGGTGGCTGAATATCCTGCCAGCAAGGCGACTGAGCTCAGGGAGGCTCTGGCTAATTTTTATGAACTATCCCAGGAGATGGTCTTTACAGGCAATGGGACTGATGAAATTATCGGGTTATTAGTTGAGCTTTTTAATGGTGCGGATGATGAGATTATCTATCCTGATCCCTCCTTTGCCAAGTATAAACTTTATATTCAGTCTAAGAATGCAAATGGAGTTGCTGTGCCGCTGGATGATGATTTGAGGCTTGATCTGGATGGGATGGCAGCTGAGATTAATGATAAGACTGGAATGATCTTTATCTGTGACCCGAATAATCCAACAGGAACGATGCAGCAGGGAGATAAGATTAGAAAGTTGATTGATGAGGTTCCTGATGATGTGCTGGTAGTGCTTGATCAGGCTTACCATGAATATATGACTTCTGGTGATTATTATCAGGGGCTGGATGAGTTAACTGAGAGACCGAATCTCTTGATATTGAGAACATTCTCTAAAGCCTATGGTCTGGCTGGATTAAGAGTCGGTTATGGCCTGGGGTCAGCGGAAATTGTTCATTATCTGGATCAGATAAGAGATACCTTTAATTGCAATCGGATAGCCCAGAGGGCTGCAATAGCAGCATTAGGAGATCAGCAGCATATTCAGATGAGCCGGGCTAAAAATCAGCAGGAGCGGGAATATCTCTATCAGGAGCTTGATCAAGCTGGAATAGATTATGTTCAGAGTGAGGCTAATTTTCTCTTGATTGCGGTACCAGGTGATAGCAGGGAGGCAGCAGCTGAACTCGAGAGTAAAGGAGTTATTGTTAAACCCGGGGCACCGCTAGGAGTTCCTGGAATGCTAAGAGTTACAATAGGTAGCAGAGAAGAGAATGAAATCTTAATCGAAAAGATAAAAGAACTATTTAATTAATGATTATCTTTTGGATATCATTGGACTGGCTTAAATGGAGTAATGGGCCGTAATAGAGCTGGAATTCCAGGAAGGCGCCTATTGAGATTTTTTGGTCTGCTTCTTCAATATCGAGAATCAGATGGTCGCTGCTGGCACCGAGAACTTTAACACTTTGCTGGCAGGGAAGGAGCTGGTCTGGATAAACTAAATCGGCCCTGCCGATTGCCAGGATGGCCCGTTTTCTTATGCCTCTATTTTTATAAGTCGGTTTCTGTCCGAAGGCATCGACAGAGATCTGGCCATAGGGCTTTGATGGTTTGGTCTCTATTTCAATAACTTCAGCCTTTAAGATAAAACTGTCAGTATTGAGATCTGGAAGATTATAGCCCCAGATATCCTGGATATCACGGCCTAGAAGCAGAGCTTCTCCTAGCCGGAGCTGATTGATTCTAGCTGGCAACTTGTTTTCAAGAAGAAGAGGTAGAGCAGTAGTTGCGCCACCTGAAATAATTTCAAGCCTTCTGCTTAATCTGGCCTCAATCTTCTCTGCAGTTTGAATTAGGTTATTTAGATTATTGGTGTCTGGCTTGATACCACCGTAACAACTAAAGTTGGCTGCAATCCCCAGTAGTTTTAGGCCTGACATTCTCTCTACTTCTGCTGCTATTTCAACAGACTTTTCAGGTGGATAGATACCTTCTCGGAGATCTCCCGCTTCAACCATTAAAATAACCTGGTGGGTTTGATTGAGCTTGCTGGCAGCTTGATCTAATTTCATTAAAACTTCTAGCTGGCTATTAAAACTGATATCGGTATATTTGATGATTGATTCCACTTCGCTCAGGGTTGGAATTCTTAAGAGAGCCAGGGGAAAGCTGACACCAGACTTTTTAAGATTTATCAACCGGTTTAAGCGGGAATCGCCATAAATAGAGGTATTATTGCCAATAAGTTTTGCTGCTTCTGGACTTGAGGGGCAGCCTTTGCCGACTCCGATAAGATTGATATTATTCTGCTGGCAGAGATTCTGCCAGTAATCTATATTTGCTTTAATTTTATTTAGATTAATTAATAGTTCGGCAGACATAAGAAAACTCCTTTCAGATAAATAAAAAACCTGGCCTAATCCTAGGCCAGGGTGGGATATATCTTTATATTTTTGATTGTTTAGTAGCTATATGGACCTCTATTTAGAGCATCTCTAATAGCTGAAACGATTTTATTAGATCTCATTGTTGCAGCGGTAAAGCTATCTACCTCAGCATATTCTTCAACTACATCTTCGCCATTGTAAAGAGCGTCGGCTGCACTGATTTCTTTGCCTTCGAGATATTCAAGAGCTTCTTCATGCTGAAGTCTTAACTCATAAAATGCACCTTCTTCAGCATCATAATAATCCTGGCCACCATAATATAGATGACGGAAACGGAGATTTGTAAAGGTATTATCTTCGATATCGAACTGAACATTTACCTGGATTGAATCGCCATCTGCAAAGATTCCACGATAAGTTGCATCAGCATAATCGTCAGCATATTCGTAATGGGCCTGGGCTGCAAATGTAAAAGTAAGAGCAAAAGCAAGTACTAAACCTAAAGCTAAAATTTTCTTCATTATAAAATTCCCCCTGTTAATAATTATGTTATATTTGTAACGATTAAGATTAAAAAACTATAAATTTGATATATCCTATTAATATATTCAAGATAGCAAGGTTAATTCCTGCTTAATTCCGCAAAAAATCATAAAAAATGTGTTAAATTTATTTTGAGTTTGTTTTAAATAGAGCCACGGGATCAGCAAAGGGTTGGTATAGTGTTGACGAAGTGTTGGTAAAGGTTTGGAAACGAAGGGGAGGCGGTTCTTGCATATTTCAACTGAAGAAAGTATAATCATCATAAGTAGTTTGAAAATAATTTAAAGTACAATTGAATTAATAGGAAGGTGTTGATATATATGAAGTTGATAGACTGGCATACCCATCCATATAGTCATGGTGAAGATGAGGTTAAGCCCTGTCAGAATATGGAGCGGCTTGAAGCTTTTGTTGCTCAGGCTGAACTAAAAGGTCTTGATGGGATTGGGTTTACTGATCATGAAATATATTTAGATCTCTTTAATTTTGAAAATCTAAAGAGGATTAAGCGAGAAGCTAAGATTGATGTTTTTATCGGGATTGAGTTTGACTATGCTCCTGACAGAGAAGATGAGATAAAACAAATTTTAAATAATAATCATTTTGATTATTCAATTGGCTCTGTCCATGATATTGGCGACTGGAGTTTTGATTATGATAAATATAAGGCTAAGTGGGAGGAGTTTGATTATGACGGTCTGGTTGAGATTTATCAGGAGTATTATAAATTATTGGACCAGGCAGTTAATACAGGGCTATTTGATATTATTGGTCATCTTGATCTGATCAAGGTCTTTGATTATGTGATTAAAGACCGTGTACTGGTGCTGAAGATGGTTGAACCAGTGCTTGATTCTATTAAAAACCAGGGTGCAAAACTGGAGATAAATACTAATGGCTTGAATAAACCAGTTAATGAGCTTTATCCAGCTCTTGATATATTGAAGTTGGCTAAATATAAAGATCTCGAAATTGTCTTTAGCTCAGATGCTCACAGACCTGAAAGGGTAGGCGAAAATTTTGAGCTTCTGGAAAAACTGATGGAGATAATGTAAGCCACTAATCTTAGAATAAATATGGTTATAACAGTTGTATAGCCTATAATTAGCATCATTAATTATATTA
>CAYONR010000047.1:0-10367 GCA_964405365.1 uncultured Halanaerobiaceae bacterium | reverse complement strand
CCAGAGGTAAAGGCGGTTCATCTGAAGCTTCAGCAGAATTTAAAGCCTATATCCGAGGTATTTGGAACAAATCTAATATTACCTGGCAGGCAGCAGAGATGGGAGCAGTTGATAAAGGCGGTGGCGGAACAATAGCTCAGTTCCTGGCCAATTATAATCTAGATGTCTTAGATTGTGGCCCGGCAGTGCTTTCGATGCATGCCCCCTATGAAGTATTAAGTAAGGCGGATCTTTATATGACAAAAGAAGCATATAGAACTTACTATCTATAAAGATAAATTGATTATTTGTATACTATTTAACTTATTTTAAAATTAGATAGTGTATAATGATAAATAGAATTTGAAAAAGGGGGAAATTTTAATGGCTGAACCAATTAAAGTAACAGATGATAATTTTTCTGAAGAAGTAAAAAATTCTGATAAACCTGTTCTTGTTGATTTTTGGGCTTCATGGTGTGGTCCATGTAAGATGGTTGCACCGGTTATTGAAGATATAGCTGAAAACTATGATGACCAGATTAAAGTTTGTAAATTAAATGTAGATGAAAATCAGCAGACAGCAGCAGAATTTGAAGTAATGAGCATTCCTACAATGATTGTCTTTGAAGACGGTGAAATTAAAGATAAACTTGTAGGTTATATGCCTAAAGGTCGTTTAGTAAAAAAATTAGGACTTGAATAATTAAAATAATTAAAACAAATAAAATAATTATGATATTTAAGGTAGAGGTAATCCCTCTACCTTTTTTTATTTTGTTTTTATCTTATAATATGGTATAATTTTTTCAGGTTTAGTAAGCAAGTTTAGTAAGTCAAAGGGGGAAAATTATGGCCAGATTATTGATCGTTCATTCCGCTGATAAGAAAACTGAAGAGATTGCAGAAACAATTAAGTCTGGTGCTGAAAAGAAGGGGCATCAGGTCGATTTAATTGAGGCAGGTCAGGGGAGAGATGAGATCAGTTTTTATAAGTATGACCTGGTGATAGCCGGGAGTCCAAGCAATGGGATCTTTAAAGGTCGTCCAGCTGATGATATCAAAAAGACTTTAACCAAGAGCAAGCAGACAGTTGGGACAGATGCAATGGCTTATATTGTTCCTTCATTCTTTGGTAATACGAAAGCCCTGCGTTTGTTAATGAATGATTTAGAGAAACTAGGATGTGTCGTAAAGGATTTTGCGTCACTTAAAAATAAAGCATCTGCAGAGGAATTTGCAAATAAATTATAGAAAGGAGAAATAATATGGGTTTTAATCCAGTAGGTCAGTTAGAGGCAGAACTTATTTCAGCTCTCGAGACTGCTTTAGATAAAGTACTGGCAGATCAGGGTCAGGATATAGAAAAGCCTGAGATAGAAGTTGAAGTTCCAAGAGAGAAAGAACATGGCGATTATGCAACTAATCTGGCGATGGTAATGGCTGGCCGAATGAGTACTAATCCAAGAAAGTTAGCTGAAGATTTAGTTGAAGCCTTTGATTTTGATTTAGTTTCAGAGCTAGAGATAGCTGGCCCAGGTTTTATTAATTTTTATTTGGAAAATGATTGGTTATATCAGACTGTTGAGCAGGTGATTGATGCAGGAGGAAATTATGGCCAGACAGATAAAGGTCAGGGAGAGAAAGTTCAGATTGAGTTTGTCAGTACCAATCCAACTGGTCCTTTACATGTTGGACACAGCAGAGGAGCTGTTGTTGGTGACGTCCTGGCTAATATTCTTGAAGAAGTCAATTATGAAGTCTTCCGTGAATACTTAATTAATGATGCCGGGAATCAGATGGATTTATTAGGAGAATCAACTTATCTCCGTTATAGAGAGCTATTCGGTAAAGATATTGAAATGCCAGAAAACAGCTATCAGGGTAATTACATAATTGAGGTAGCAGAAGATTTAAAGGCTGAACATGGAGAAAAGCTAATGGAGATAGATGAAGAGGAAGCACTGATTATTGCAAGGGAGAAGGCATATGATTATTTACTTTCGAATATCAAAGAAGATTTAGCAGAGTTTCGGATTGAATTTGATAACTGGTTTAGCGAGAGAACCCTCCATGAAGAAAATAAAATTGAAGAGGTAATTGAGCTTTTAAGAGAAAAAGGTTATATTTATGATGAAAATGGAGCGGTCTGGTTTGCGTCATCTGAGTTTGGTGATGATAAAGACCGGGTTGCGATAAAGAGTGATGGTAGTCCAACCTATATGGCAGCAGATATGGCCTATCATTACGATAAATTAGAAAGGGGCTTTGACCATCTGATTAATGTCTGGGGTGCTGACCACCATGGATATATTGATAGAATGAAAGCTGTAATCGAAGCCTTTGGTTGTGATCGGGATACACTGGAAATAATAGTTGTTCAGATAGTTACATTGTTAAGAGATGGTAAAAAGGTTCCGATGTCAAAACGGGCCGGAGATTTTGTGACCATGAGAGAGGTAATGGAAGAAGTTGGCCGAGATGCCGCCCGCTACTTTTATACAATGAGAAGTACAGATAGTCATTTTGATTTTGATCTCGACCTGGCGAAGAAAGAATCTACTGATAATCCTGTTTATTATATCCAGTATGCCAATGCCAGAATCCATTCTATTTTAGATAATGCCGGTGATTTAGGTGCAGATCTTAAAGAGTCTGACTTAAGTCTACTTGAAGACGAGTCAGAGGTTGATTTAATGAAGAGGATAGCTCGTTATCCAGATCAGCTTGAACTGGCAGCAGATAGAAGGGCGCCACATATGATTGCAAATTATGCCCATGAGCTGGCAGGAGCTTTCCATGGATTTTATAACCGCTGTCGGGTTATAACAGATGATAAAGATTTAAGCCTGGCGAGATTGCAGCTTGTTAGAGCAGCTAAAGTAGTGTTGGAAAATGTATTAAGAGTACTGGGAGTTTCAGCACCAGAAGAAATGTAAGTTTAAGGAGGGAAAAACAGGTATGACCAAGTATATTTTTGTAACAGGCGGAGTAGTATCTGCCCTGGGGAAAGGGATATCTGCTGCATCACTTGGAAGGCTATTAAAAAGCCGTGGCTTAAAGGTTTCTATTCAAAAATTTGACCCCTATTTAAATGTTGATCCTGGAACTATGAGCCCCTATCAACATGGCGAGGTCTTTGTAACAGGAGATGGAGCGGAGACAGATTTAGATTTAGGGCATTATGAGCGGTTCATTGATGTTAATCTCAGCCAGAATAATAATGTCACCACTGGTATGATCTATGGCCGGGTTATCCGCAAGGAGAGAAAAGGTGAATATTTAGGGGCTACTGTTCAGGTAATCCCCCATGTCACCGATGAGATTAAAAATAGTATAAAAAGAGTTGGAGAAGAAGGTAATTTTGATGTTGTAATTACTGAAATTGGAGGAACTGTCGGTGATATTGAGAGTCTTCCCTTTATGGAAGCTATCAGACAGTTAAAAGGCGATCTCGGCAAAGAAAATGTTTTTTATCTCCACTGTACATTAATTCCCTATCTAAAAACTGCAGGTGAGCTTAAAACCAAGCCAACTCAACATAGCGTAAAAGAACTTAGAAGCATTGGTATTCAGCCAGATGCAATAGTTTGTAGATCTGATCGTGAATTAACCCAGGAGGTAAAGGATAAGATTGCTCTATTCTGTGATATTGATAAATCAGCAGTTATTCAGATGGTAGATGTTGATCATATTTATGAAGTACCATTGGATCTTGAAAAAGAAAAGTTACCTGATTTAGTTATTGATCATCTCCAGTTAAGCGAGAGAGTTAGTCCGCCAGAACTTGGTGATTGGAAAGAATTGGTTCATAAGCTAAAAAATTTAGACAATACACTTAAGATTGGCATAGTAGGTAAATATGTGGAACTTCCTGATGCCTATTTGAGTATTAGTGAAGCTTTAATCCATGCCGGCATAGAAAATAATTCTGAGATAAATATAGAATGGGTCTGTTCTGAAGAATTTGAGGACCTCTCTAATCAAGACCAGAAAAAAAGACTGACTGGTTTAGATGGAATAATTGTGCCTGGAGGCTTTGGTGAACGAGGAATTGAAGGAAAATTGGCGGCTGTAAGCTATGCTAGAGAAGAGAAGATTCCTTTCTTTGGAATCTGTCTGGGAATGCAGTGTGCTGTTATAGAGTTCGCTAGAAATAAAGCAGGTCTGCAGGATGCCAACAGCAGTGAATTTGATTCAGAGACGGAGAACCCAGTTATAGATTTAATGTTAGACCAGCAGGATATTGAGGATATGGGAGGAACTATGCGCCTTGGCCTTTATCCATGTAAATTAGATAAAGCCAGTAAAAGTTTCGAGGCCTATCAGGAAGAAGTTATTTATGAAAGACATCGTCATAGATACGAGTTCAATAATCATTTTCGAGATATTCTCCAGGAGAATGGCCTGGAGATTGTCGGTCTATCTCCTGATGAGAGATTGGTAGAAATCATTGAGATTTCTGACCATCCATGGTTTGTCGGAGTTCAGTTTCACCCAGAATTTACTTCAAGACCAAATCGTCCTCAACCGTTATTTGTTGATTTCATCGGGACTGCTCTATCTGAAAAGCAAACAAGAGGAGGCTTAACTAATGAGTTATAAGTATGTTTCTCTGGATCATGAGGGGCCGATAGCAGAAATATTTTTAAATCGCCCTGAAGTTTTAAATGCCTATCATATTGAGATGTTAAATGAGTTGAAAGCAGCATTAAAAGAAGTATTTTCAGAAGATCAAAGTAAAGTTTTAATGATAACTGGAAGAGGTTCAAAAGCTTTTTCAGTAGGTGCCGATATTAACTGGCTTGAGAATTTAAGCCATAAGGAAGCTAAAGCAGCGTCCTGGCTAGGAAAAGAACTCTGTAACATAATTGAAGAGGGAGATAAAGTTGTCATAGCTGCTGTCAATGGATATGCTCTTGGTGGTGGAATGGAAATTGCCCTTTCCTGTGATTTAAGACTTGCTTCAAGTAGAGCCCGTTTTGGACAGCCAGAGGTCAGGCTTGGAATGGTACCAGGTTTTGATGCCACCCAGAGACTGCCAAGAATGATTGGAATGGGTCGGGCAAAAGAGATGCTCTTTACCGGGAATATTATTGATGCCAATACAGCATATGAGATAGGACTGGTCAATCGGCTTGTAACACCAAGAGATCTTTTGAGATCAAGTCGTAAACTTGCCAATACTATTGCTGAACAGTCGATTCAGGCTGTTGGCCTGGTCAAACAGGCTATAAATAATGGTATCTGGGAGGGGCGTTCGGCTGGTAGCAGTTATGAGACTGAAGCCTTTGCAGCCTGTTTTGACTTGGAAGAACATTCAAAGAGGATCGAAAAATTACGAGATGTAATTGATCATGACTAATAGTAAAACTCAGTTTCAAGTTCAGGAATTGCTGGAAAGCAATGATAATATTCTTTTTGATTTAGATGGGACATTATTGCCAATGGATATGGATTATTTTCTAGAAAAATATTTTGTGGCTATTAGCAGTCACTTTTCCAGGCAAGTCGATCAGAAAAAATTTATTGATTCTCTTTTAAAGGCAACTGGTTCAATGATTAAGAATAATGGGGAATTAACAAATAAAGAGGTATTTACAAAAGAATTTTTTAAAATGTTACCGGAACTTAATCAAGAGGAAGCATTAGAATCTTTTGATGAATTTTACAAGCAAAAATTTCCTTCATTAGGAGATAATATTAATAAAGATCCTCAAACAATGAAAGCAATTGAAATATTAAATGATAATAATAAAAAACTTATTCTTGCTACGAACCCTGTCTTCCCTATAGAAGCTGTTGAGTCTAGATTAAAATGGATAGGTTTATCCTCTGATCATTTTGATTTTATAACCTGTTATAGTAATATGCATTATTGCAAACCTAATCTTAAATATTATCAGGAAATTCTTGATAAAATGGAGATAAGTTCTGAAAGTTCGCTGATGGTTGGTAATGATGAGATGGAAGATATGGTTTCCAGTAAGTTAGGAATTAATACTATTTTAATAAAAGATAATTTAAAAGAATCAGAGCAGGGTTATGAACCAGACTGGCAGGGAAGTAGAGAGGAGTTTTATCGAGAGATTAGAAACTGGTCTCGGAGATGATTTATAATGACTGATAGCATTCAAATAGCTGGTATTAGCTCTTGCTGATAATCCGCAGACAGACCCTAATAATCTTGTTTCTATAATGGAAAATTCAGATGGTTTTAAGGCTGCGACATCTGATCAAAAAGCCAATAAGCTCGCTGAAAGTTTAAGAAATAAATTATTTAAGATTGTTAAATCTTTAAAAAATTAAGGGGGAGCAGCAATGCTCGATAATTTAAAAACTCTAGAATTTGTAATGAAAGATGATTATGGTATCATTTATATTGATAGGGTTAAACAGCATAATTCTTTAAATTTAGAAGTTATAGCTGAATTTAAACGTTTACTTTTAAGGCTTGAAAAGAAAGGTCTTAGGGCCTTAATTATTACAGGCGCTGGCGATAAAGCTTTTATAGCAGGTGCTGATATTGCTGAAATGAAAGCATTATCGATGGCTGATGCCAGAGAATTTTCTCAGGAAGGTCAGCAACTTATGCAGCAGATTGAAGAATTTCCTGCCCCTGTTATTGCGGCAGTTAATGGTTTTGCACTTGGTGGAGGCAATGAAGTGATGATGGCCTGTGATCTTGCTATTGCAGAAGAGGGAGCTCTATTTGGTCAGCCAGAGACCAACCTTGGAATTATGCCAGGCTTTGGTGGTACTCAGCGGCTGGCCAGATTAGTAGGGGAAAGAAAAGCCAAGTATTTATTATATACCGGGGATAAAATTGATGCTGAAGAGGCAGAAAAGATCGGATTAATAAATCAGGTAGTGCCAGATGGTAGTTCTTTAGAAGAAGCAGAAAAGCTTGCTCAAAGAATTGCTAAACAGGCCCCGGTGGCTGTTAAAATGACTAAGGAAGCTATTAATTATGGAATTGATGCAGGGGTTGAACGGGGAATCTCATTTGAGATTAATGCATTTGCACTCTGTTTTGGTACTGAAGATAAAGAAATTGGATTGGATGCTTTTTTCAAAAAAGAAAAACCAGATTTTTTAGGAAAATAAATCTTATTTGAAAGGATATGATAATTATGAAAAGAGAAGTTGTTAGTACAGATAAAGCACCAGCAGCAATAGGAGCTTATTCCCAGGCAGTTAAAGCAGGAGAATTAGTTTATATTTCCGGTCAGATTCCGCTGACCCCGGATGGAGAACTTATAGCAGGCGATGTTAGTGAGCAGACCAGACAGTCTTTAGATAATTTAAAGGCCATTTTAGAAAAATCAGGGAGTAGCCTTGAGGATACTGTTAAAGTTAATATCTATGCCTCTGATATGGATGATTTTGGAGCAATCAATGATGTCTATAGTGAATATTTCACTACTGAACCACCTGCCAGAGCTTTTGTAGAAGTAGCAGGTTTACCAAAAGATGTAGATGTTGAAATATCAGCAGTTGCAATTTGTAAAAAGTAATTCTTAAGATTTAACTTGACTTCTATATCCTGTAATCTTTGATTCATAAAGAGGATTTTCAATTTGAATGCAGAATAGTTAGGATATAGGGGGTGTAATCCTGATTGAATTATTTAATCAGGTAATATGATATGCTGATCGATAAAAATATAGCTCTAGCTATTCGTTGTTCAAAATGCGGGTTGCTGGATATTCATCAACTAAATATTTTTCATCTTTCCGGACAGAAAAAGGTTTCATTAAGATGTGAATGTGGGCATCAGAAGATTAATTTATATAGAGAGAAAGATGATATTAATCTGAGTCCTTACTGTCTTGTCTGCGGTAAAAGACATGATATCAATCTGGATCATAAGAAGTTTTGGACAAAAAATACAGTTAAAAGTTTAAACTGTCCGAGAACAGGCTTAAACCTGGGGTATTACGGTCCATATTATATTCTTCAGAGTAAGATCGATCGCCAGCAGAAAGAACTTGAACTACTGGCTGCCGGTTTAGGTTTCGATGATTTTACCGATCCTGAAATTATGCTCTCAGTTCTTGATCTTTTACATGATTTTGCTGCAAATGGCAGCTTGAACTGTGAATGCGGTTCTAAAGATATAGGTATAGATTTATCTGAAGATGAAATACATTTAAATTGTTTTCAATGTCCAGGGAGACTGAATATTTCTGCAGTGAACCTGGCCGATCTGAAATTTCTTGAGAATTTAACAGAGATAGTTTTAAAATATAAGAGTAATAAGTCACCGTTAAATCCGACTAGATAATTATAAGGGGGAAATTAATAAATGAATTTAGTTCCAATGGCAGATTTATTAAATGATGCATATGCAAACGGTTATGGTGTTGGTGGTTTTAATATTAATAATATGGAGTTTCTGCAGGGGATTATCTGGGCTGCAGAAGAAGAGAACTCTCCGTTGATATTACAGGCAAGTGAAGGTGCTATTAAGTATATAGGTATGGATTATGTTATTGCCATGGTCGATGCTGCTACTAGAAATACTCATATTCCAGTGGCTCTTCATCTTGATCATGGAAGCAGTTTTGAAGTTGCAATGGACTGTATCCGTCAGGGCTTTTCTTCAGTAATGATCGATGGCTCTCACCATCCATTTGAAGAGAACATAGCAATAGTTAAAGAGGTTGTTAAAGCAGCTCATAGTGTTGGCGTAACAGTTGAGGCGGAATTAGGTAAATTAGGCGGAACAGAAGATGATATTACTGTTGAAGAGAAAGATGCTGCAATGACAGATCCAGCAGAAGCTGCTGAATTTGTTGAAAGAACCGGGGTAGATTGCCTGGCTGTATCAGTTGGTACTGCTCATGGAGTTTATAAAGGCGATCCTGAAATAGATTATGATCGTTTAGAAAAGATTAATAATGAAGTTGATATTCCGCTGGTACTCCATGGTGCTTCAGGTGTACCTGATGAAGATGTTGCTAAAGCTATTACCTTTGGAGTCTCAAAGGTAAATGTTAATACTGCTTTTCAGCAGGCATTTACTGGTAGAGTAAAAGAGATCTTTGCTGAAAAACCAGAGCTATTTGATCCTCGAAAATATTGTGGACCAGGAAGAGATGCTATAACTGCTAAGGTTAAAGAAAAGATTGCAATGCTTGGTAGTGCAGGTCAGGCTTAAGTTTTTAAATTGATTTTATAACCCTGCTGCCATTTATAAGTTAATTATAATGGAGCAGGGTTTTAATAAATCATTATCAGATGATTGGAGGAGATTTTTTGCTCTGGCTTGAATTTTTTATATATGCTGGGATTATTATTTTCTCCGCAACTTTTTTAACTAAAGCAGCAGATGTCATAGCCTCCAAAACCAAATTAGGGGAAGTGGCTGTCGGGGTTATACTTTTAGCTTTTGCTACATCTTTACCGGAATTAGTTACAGGAGGAACAGCAGCCTCAATAATGGCACCAGACCTGGCTTTAGGCGGAATTGTCGGTAGCAATATTTTTAATCTGGCTATTCTAGCTTTATTAGATATAGTTGAAGGTCCTGGCCCAATGCTTCTTAAATTGAATCTATCCCACCTTTTACCTGGTCTTTTTTCTCTTCTCATGGGTGCAGTCATTGCATCAGCAATTATCCTCTATAATGTGGCAGGTATTCCTGCTTTAGATTTTAGATTGGGCATCGATAGTATTTTAATATTGCTTATTTATCTGATAGGATTTCGCTTAATCATTCGTTTTGGAAAGAGGGAAAGAGATCAAGATATGTTAGAATTACTGGCAGGCGAAGGCGCTGTCGAAAGGGATACTCCTCTTCCAGAAATTTCGTTGTATCAATCTTATTTAATTTTTGCTGTAGCCAGTTTGATAATTGTTATAACAGGAATAAGGTTAACCAATGTTGTTGATCAGCTGGCTGAAATTACTGGCCTGGGCCATACATTTTTTGGACCGGTCTTTCTGGCAGCAGTAACTTCTTTACCAGAGCTGGCTACAACTTTATCTGCGATAAAGATTGGTGCCTTTAATCTTGCCGCCGGAAATGTTTTAGGCTCAAATATCTTTAATTTAATAATTCTGGTCTGGATAGATTTCTTTTATCCAGGCAGTATTCTGGCCAGTGTTAGTTTAACTAATCTTATTCCGATTATGGCATTTATGATTATGACTCTTATCATAATGATCGGTTTATTTTATCGTTCTCGCCGGTCAATATTAAGGTTGGGTTGGGGAGCAGCTTCACTTTTAATAATATATTTTTCAACAATTTATCTTTTATATCGATTAGGAATTACTTCAATTATTTAAAATATTCAGGGAGGCGAAACTCTTGCATATTGCAGAATTAGAAAAAAAGACTATTACAGAATTACATGAATTAGCCCAGGAGCGTTCTATACC
>CAYONR010000046.1:4010-10373 GCA_964405365.1 uncultured Halanaerobiaceae bacterium | reverse complement strand
AAGATTACACGAACATATGTAAATTATACCAATAAAACTTCGCCACTGCAATAAATGAAATTAGCAATATAATTAATTCTACTAACTTATTAATTCTAGTTTATAACTGATATTCCTGCTTTTATAATTCATTAAAAAAATAAAAAAGCCTCAACCAGAATTATTTCCAGTTGAGACAACTAATTTCTATTTAATTAATTCTATTTTCTTATACCATAAATCCAATTCTGCTTCGGTCTAAGCTCGTTTTAATTACGGTTTAATTTCGGTCTAATTACGATAAACTAATTCAAACTTGAAATCTCTCTATTAATCATTGAAATCAATAAGTTCTTATTCTTTAGCAAAAGCCTAATTATGCCAAGAGAAACAACTACAAAATAAACTGTTAATGCCAGTGTGCCAAAGAAAGAATAAAATAAAGGCAAGAAAAATGTAGCCATCCCAAAAGCAAGTGTTAATAAACCTAATTGAATCTGAAAATTATAAAGTTTATTCTTGATTAAATCATCATTAGTCTTATAAATCTTTATCTCATTTTTGTATAGTAAAAGCCCTGCTAAAGCAAATAAAATTCCTATAAATATTAGCGAGTATATAATAAATCATCCCCTAAAAAAATTTTCTTAGATTCACCGTAATATATCTTATCATAGCCACTTATTTAATGCAAGTAGTTTATAGTGCATCTAACAATCCTAATAATTAAACAGCTTCTGCCTCTTTTAGAGGTTTTATCGGTAAGTAACGGCCTTTATGTTGATATAACGGCCTTATCTTGCCTAATCTTACTGCCTTAATAAAATCACTCTCACAATTAACATCAGTATCAATCTCAGTAATATATTTACCAATCCGCCCAGGCCTATGGGCATCACTACCACCTAATAGCGGCAGATTATTATAATTTGCAGATTCCAGCGCCTTATAATTATTTCTGTCACTGGTTGAGCCATTTAATCCTTCAACCCCATGGAGAAGATCAGATAAATGATCTATGTTATCGCCAATACCACGATAATTATTTCTAAATGGATGAGCTGCAATGGCAATTCCACCAGCTTTTTCAACTTCAGCTAATAGAATATTTGCAGGAATAACTCTATCTGGTAAATCATCAAAGCCAAAGACAAGAATATCTCCCTGCCTGGTAAGAACTTCTGCACCTACTATAATTTTCAAACCATAAATATCTTCATACTCATCAATATATGCTTTAAAACCTTTACTCTCATGATCTGTAATACAGATCCCATCCAGACCTGCTTCAACAGCTTCCTTTAAAACCTGATCAGGACTTAAATGGCTATCACATGAAAATAAATTTTCATGAATATGAGTATCGAATAACATCATCTCACCACCAGTCATTAATTTCTAAATACAACTGGTGCTATTATATCTGATTTAAAAAAATAAGTCAATGATTTTTATAGATAATATAAGATAATATTATAAATTATAAAATAAACTTTAAAATTCAGCTTCTATCTTATCAAAGACCGACTCCCAATTTAAAGACTGGACAGCTTCTTTATATTCAACATCTCTTAAAAAATCCAGCTCATTAACCTTCTCTATCTGATCTATAATTGTTTCTGTTAGCCTCTCTTCATAATCAGGTAAATCTGACTCTACTGGTTTATCAACATCTTTAAGCTCTGGTAAATCAACAAAATTAATCGTTCCAGCCTCTTTTATATAGCCAGGTATTTTATCCCTCACCCCAGGCAGATCACTGCTAACAACTCTCAAACCTGAAGCCAGGGCCTCCAGTATAACCAGGGCAAAGCCCTCATAAAATGATGGCAAGCATAATAAATCTGCAAATTTTAATCTTTTAGCAACTTCTGCCTGACTGATCTGGCCAGTAAACTCAACTTCATGCTTCAACTTACAAGCTTTAGTCTTTATTTCCTGAGCCTCAGCTCCCTGACCTGATCCAATAAATGTCACTTTCAGCTTCTTATCATCGACCATCTCAAGAGCTCTTATAAATGAAACAACGCCTTTAGAATAACTCAATTTACCGACATAAATTAACTCAGGCTGTTCTTTACTCCTCTTCTCTAATATCTCTTCCTCAGTCGGAAAAGAAAAATACTGACTATTATAGCCTAGCCCGGTAACCGTAATTTTATCAGGCGCAATTAAAAAATGTTCAGCTATCAGCTCTCTCTGGGAATCATTTAAAGCAAAAATCTTACCAACAAAGCTCAATCCCTCTTTTACTTCAGTTTCAAAACCAGGATTCTGCATCAACTGACGGATCCCAGTCCCATGACAGATCGCCATCACCTTTAAATCTTGAAATTTTTCAGAGACAGCAGCAGACAATAACCAGAGATGATGAGTAAGAATTACAGGATCATTAAAACGGTCTAAAACTTCTTCCAGGCTTGAAAGATAGACATTTAAAAACCTATCCTTCTGCTCAGCAGTCATCTTCTTATACTGACTGCTTGGATAGGGCATATTATCGCTCATGCCAAAGGGATCAAATGGCAGCCTATCTGAATTAAATAAAACAGGATGAAAATCTTTTCTGGCAATTCCATCTAAATCCCGATATAGGTTATCTCCAATAGCTGCCGCTATTACAGCCTGCCTATAACCAGCCTCTGAAGCCGCATTATAGAGAGCCTGAAGATATATGCCGCTCCCTGTCATTGCCGGTCTCTGCCCAAGTAATTGAACCAATTCTTTAGCCATCACTATCAACCTCACGTCCATTATTCTCTGCAGGATCAATATGAACTAAAACCTCTTCGGCTTCCACATACTCTTCAAGCAATAGTGATTTAACTCTAGCTGCGATTTCATGGCCCTCTTCAACAGTTATACCAGGGGAAACTGCTATTTTAATATCTAAATATAAAACAGGCCCATTATATCGGCCTTTAATCTCTAATATATTTTTAACTCCATCAACCTCAATGACCTGGTCTTCAATCTCCTGAATTTTATGTCTGGAAGGAGCTTTCCCTAATAATGTAATAAAACCTTCTTCAAGTATCTCATAACCGACCTTAAAAACCATTACTGCAACAACTATACCTGCTAAAGGATCAAAAAACCAGAAACCTAATCTGGCAGCAGCAATTCCAACTAGAGCAGCAATAGAAGAATAGGCATCACTTCTATGATGCCAGGCATCTGCCTTTAAAGCCTGATTATCTGTCTCCTCACCGGCTTTTATCGTATATCGATACATCAACTCTTTAACCACAATCGAAATAAAGGCAGCATATAAAGCCATAGTTCCAGGGATTGATACTTCCCCGGCAAGTAGGTTGCCGACCATGTTATAAGCTAAAAGAGAGGCCGTTATAAAGAGAATCATCCCGATCATTACTGCAGCCAGCGGTTCAGCCTGGCCATGGCCATAATGATGATTATCATCAGGTGGCCTGCTAGCAAAAGAAACAGCCAGAAGCACCCCAGCAGAAGAAGCTATATCAGAAATCGAATGAAATCCATCTGCAACCAGGGCAGCACTGGATGCCAGAAAACCAACAATAATCTTTAATAATGACAGAAAAATATTGGCTGCAAGTGTTACTTTCAAAACTCGCTGACCAATATCAGTTCTCATTTTAGTAAACATCAAATCCACACCTTTATAGAATTAATTATTATTAACTAATCCTATAGTAACATATTGTAGTTTATTATGTCTAGAAGATAACTAAAAAGTCTCCCGCTCACCAGTATCCATATAAATTATCCTCTCACAGATATTTGTTGAATGATCTCCAATTCTCTCAAGAAATCTACTAATAAATATCAATGACGTTGCCTGTTCAACAATAGTACTGTCTTTAGACATCATCTCTAACAGTTCTTTTAAAATACTCTCATCACATTTATCGACTTCTTCATCTTCTCTAGCAATATTTCTAGCAGCACAGCTATCAAATTTAATAAATGCATCCAAACTCCCTTTTAAACGCCGAATTACTGTGTCAGTCATTTTTGGAATATCAATCAACGGCTTAATTAAAGGTTCATTGCCAATTTCTAATACCTTTTCAGCTATATTTACAGCATGATCACCAATCCGTTCTAGATCAGTTGCCAGCTTGGAAATAACAATTATAGTTCTCAAATCTCCTGCTACCGGCTGCTGTAAAGCAATTAGCTTTGTACACATATCTTCAAGTTTTATCTCATATTCATCGATAATATCATCATCTTCTATAACTTTTTCTGCCTTAGCCAAATCCTGTTCCTGCAATGCATCAATACTTTTCTGGATAGCTTCTTCCACTCTACCAGCCATGATTAACATTTCATTTTTCAACTCATCCAATTTCTTCTGATAATTTTTCCTCATTGGTTACCTCCTAACCAAATCTACCTGTAATATAATCTTCTGTTCGCTGGTCCGCCGGGTTCTCAAATAAATTTTCAGTCTTATCAAATTCTATTACCTTTCCCATAAGAAAAAAAGCGGTATTATCTGAAACTCTGGCAGCCTGCTGCATGCTATGAGTAACAATAACAATAGTATAATCTTTTTTTAAATCACTTAACAATTCTTCAATCCTGGCAGTAGCCTGGGGATCAAGTGCTGAGGCAGGTTCATCCATCAAAATAACCTGAGGTTTTACAGCCAGTGCTCTGGCAATACAGAGTCTTTGCTGCTGCCCACCTGACAGACTCAAAGCAGATTGATCTAATCTTCCTTTAACTTCATCCCAGATTGCTGCTTTTCTTAAACTCTCTTCAACCAACTTCCTCAATTCTTCTTTGTTTTTGATACCATGGATTCTTGGCCCATAAGCCACATTATCAAAAATCGATTTAGGAAAAGGGTTAGGCTGTTGAAAGACCATCCCAACTTTCTTTCTCAACTCAACTACATCAGTATCTTTAGAATAAATATTTTCGCCATCAAGAAATATTTCTCCTTCAACCCTGGCCCCTTCTATCTGATCATTCATCCGATCAATCGTTCTTAAAAATGTCGATTTACCACAACCAGATGGACCAATTAAAGCTGTGACTTTATTACAATCAATCTCCATATTTACATCATATAATGCCTGGAAATCATCATAGAAAAAATTCAAATTATTTATTTCTATCTTACATTGATTAGCCATATCAAATCTATACCTCCATCTATTTTCTATATTTTTTCCTTAGTTTATTTCTCAATAAAATAGCTCCCATATTCAAGATCAATACCAGAGTTATCAATACCAGTGCAGTTCCATAAGCAAGTGGTCTAACCCTTGAAATAGCATGATGCTGGGTAGCTAATATATAAAGGTGATAGGGCAGAGCCATAAACTGGCTAAATGGTGAGGATGGTAGATAAGGCAAAAAGAAAGCAGCACCTGTAAATAAAATCGGTGCAGTCTCGCCGGCAGCTCTGGCAAGCCCTAAGATAGAGCCAGTTAGCATTCCTGGCAAAGCCACAGGTAATACATTAGTTCTAATTGTCTGCCATTTTGTTGCCCCTAAAGCCAATGCTCCATCCCGATAGGATTTAGGAACTGTCTTTAAAGCCTCTTCACTGGCTGTAATAGTTACCGGCAATGTCATCATTCCAAGTGTCAACCCTGCACTTAATACGGATGCCCCAAAACCAAACAAAACAACAAATATTCCAACCCCAAATAAACCGAACACAACTGATGGTACTCCTGCAAGATTTCTGATTGCCATCCTTATTAATCTGGTAAGTTTCCCTTTAGTCGCGTACTCGTTAAGATAGATAGCCCCAAGGGCCCCCAGTGGTACAGAGACAACTGCTGTTATTAAAGTTACCAGAAATGTTCCATAGATAGCAGGAAATATCCCTCCTTCTGTCATCCCCTGTCTGGGAGCGGTAGAAATAAATTCCCATCTAATAACTCCTATACCTTTTCTCACTATATCAAAAAGTATTATAAATAAAATACCTAAGACTAGCAAAGTAGATAATCTTAAAACCCAAAAACCTATTTTCTCTTTAAGATCATTTTGCAATTACTCCACCTCCTCATATTTATGGAGAATAATATCAGAAACTAAATTAACAGCAAAAGTCATTATAAATAAGACCAGACCAACAGCGAATAATGCATAATAATGAGTTGTATGATGAGGTACTTCTCCTAATTCAATCGCAATAGTTGCTGTCATAGTTTGAATTGATGAAAAATAACTAGAAGGCATTCGAGGAGCATTTCCTGTAACCATTAATACTGTCATCGTCTCACCAATAGCTCTTCCCATGCCAAGCATTATAGCCGCAGTAATACCAGATAAAGCTGATGGAATCGTAACTTTAACTAGAGTTTGCCAGCGACTGGCCCCTAAAGCAAGTGATGCATTCTTATAAGCCTTAGGAACTGCTGAAATAGCATCTTC
>CAYONR010000046.1:0-3910 GCA_964405365.1 uncultured Halanaerobiaceae bacterium | reverse complement strand
AAAATCCCATATTCTATATTAGAATATGATGTTGGATTCCAGCGGGCAGAAGTAAAAAATTCCTGTAGACCTATCTCCTGAAATGCTGGAATACTATTACTGGCAAGAATAAAGAATATGCCCAGTAAAACTATTATTACTACCAGACTATTAAGCAGAAAAAATAACTCAATACCTTTCTCCTTTGTCTGTCGTCTCATATAACCAACTCCTTATAAAAATAATCATCTTCTATAAATAATGCTACCATAATTATGTTAAATCTATTTTAAATTTATGTTAACAAAAGATTAACAGAGGAGATCTCTCTCCTCTGCAACCAATTTATATTAACCTGTTTATCTCTAATTTACCAGCCTAAATTTTCTTTATTAATCTCTCTATATTCATCAGTTAATGGATAGAAACCAGAATCTACTGCAACCTGCTGACCTTCTTCACTTAAAACAAATTCAATATACTCTCTTACCATACCCTCAGGCTGTCCATTGCTATAATGGTGTAATGGTCTAGCTATTGGATAACTGCCGTCAGCAACATTTGCTGGATCCATCGGAGTAACATATGAGGAGTTTTCATCTTGAGCTACACTTATCATCTTTAAACCATCAATTACTTTTCCTTCATCTACTGTGTAGCCGACACCGACATAACCTATACCAGAATCATCATTTAAAACACCTTCGACAATCTGAGCATTACCATTCATCCTCATCTTATCCTCACTATAATCGCCTTTTAGTACATATTCTCTAAAAAAGACATAAGTCCCTGAATTACTCTGACGGCCATACATGCTAATTTCTTTATCTTCGCCGCCTAATTCAGACCAATTAGTAATCTCTCCTCTGAAGATAGCTCCAATCTCGTCAACAGTTAAATCACTTAGAGGATTATCTTCATGAACAATGACTGAAAGACCATCAAGGGCAATTACAATTCTGACAGGTTCTACCCCTCTTTCTCGGGCCTGCTCCATCTCTTCATCAGAAATCTGTCTCGATGAATTAGCAAGAGCAAACTGATTATTAATTATCCCGGCAATACCTGTTCCTGAACCGCCACCTGTTACAGAAATTACTGCTTCAGGATTTATATCCATGAATGCCTCAGCTAAATTACCTGATAAATTTACCTGTGTATCTGAACCCCTAATCTCAAAGAAACCATTCTGTGCCTCAACCTGACTTACCCCTGCCATCAGAGTAAAAACCATTAAAAATGCTACTAGCAAAACTTTTCTCATTAATTATTACCTCCTATTTATTTTGTCTGATTAAAGAATACCAATTGAATGTTAACAGTAAATAAACAGATTGTTAAGATTGTGTTACAAATAAAAACCCCCCTGATAATAATCAGAGGGGAGAACTTTATTAAACTATTTCAAGTCTAAATCTAAATACGGAACCCTTTCCTGGTTGGCTTTCAATTTCTATATTAGATCCATGATTTTGAACTATATGTTTAACTATTGACAGTCCAATACCAGTTCCACCTTTTTCCCGTGATCTAGCTTTATCAACCCGATAAAATCTTTCAAAAATTCTTCTTTGATCTTTCTCACTAATACCTATCCCAGTATCTTCAACTTCAACAATCACAGAATTGTCATTATCAGATATATAAGATCTAATAATAACCTCTCCATTCTCAGGAGTATATTTAATAGCATTATCTACTAGATTATAGACAACCTGTTCTATCTGTTCAGGAATCATCTTAACTTCAGGTAATTCTTCTGGATAATCAGGCACTAATTTTATCTTTGATTCTAAGGCTTTATCCTGCAACCTTTGAAAAGTGTTATCTAAAATAGTTATTAAATCTTCATTTTTTAAATCTAAACTTTCACCTTCTATCTTAGATAATTGCAAAAGATCGTTAACCAGCAAATAAAGTCTATCTGCTTCAATCTTAATTATTTCTAAAAACCTATCTCTCATCTTATCTGAGATATCATCTGAATCCTCCACTAATGTTTCTAGATAACCAATTATAGAAGTAAGTGGTGTCCTCAATTCATGAGAAACATTGGCAACAAATTCCTGCCTTACCTTCTCTAGCCTTCTTAGCTCAGTTAAATCAGTTAAAGTTATTATTGTACCAGTTCTATCATCATTTTGATTTAACAAATCTGTTAGATGTCCTCTTAAAATTCTACCTCCTGGCTGAAGTGTTATCTCAAAATTTTCATTTGATCTCTCATTATTATCTTCAGTTTCTAACATTTCAATAAACTGATACTGTCTTATAACTTCATTTATTTTCTTACCGATTAAATAATTCTCTCCAATCCCAAGCATTTTTCTTGCTACCGGATTAAACATAATAATTTCTTTATTTTTATCAATTGCTATAATACCATCTATCATTCCTTTAAGGATAGCTTCTCTCTTTTTTATTTCCTGATCAAGCTCATATAATTTAGACTCTAATTCTTCAGCCATCTTTGTAAAACTTCTATTTAATTCTATAATCTCTCTATTACCCTGATCTATTTCTATATCCCCTTTAAATTCACCCTGACTAATCTCTTGAGTCTTTTTATTAAAATCTGAAATAGATTTGGTTAAAGATTTAGAAAGCCAGAGAATCATACCTATACTTATAAACAAGATAATAGCAAAGAAAACTAAATAATTTCTTCTATTCTCTGCAAGTGTTTTTTCTATTGATACTAAAGACTGAGCCACCCTCAAATAACCATATCTTTCTCCATCAAATTCAATTGGATTAACAATATATAAAAATGATTCTTGAACAGTATCGCTATACCTAATAGCTTGGCCATATTCAACATCACCTTCTAACAAATCAATCATCTCAGGTCTGGTATCATGTGGTTCCATCTCTGCTGCAGCAAAATCTGAATCATATAAAACAACTCCATCTTCAGCTATAACAGTTATTCTTCTATCATCATTAATATTTAAGCTTTCAATAAATTCTCCAAAATTAATTTCAAGCTCACTCTCAAATAAAATCTGACCACTATCAATTAATAAATTAGCCTCTTTTAATAAATTCTGTTCCAACTCAGATATATAAAAATTTTTCTGATATTGCTGATTATAAATAAATATAAAAGTAACAGTTACTAATTGGAGTACCAGGAAAACTATCAATAACTGCTGTCTCAAACTTAATTTATTCCAGCGCCACAAATTTATAACCTACTCCCCTAACAGTTTTAATAATCTCCGGGCTAATTTTCTTTCTAATCCTGCGAATATGAACATCCACAGTCCTGGTATCTCCATAATAATCATAACCCCATATTTTATTTAAGAGATTATCTCTTGTAAAAACTCTTTCAGGGTTTTGTAATAACAACTTAATTAATTCATACTCTTTTGGAGTTAATTCAATTATTTGATCATTAAAGATAGCCTGATGAGAAGTCAGATTAATCGAAAGCTTACCACTGGAAATCACTTCAATCTCGTTATCAAGATATTTATAATCTTTAGTTCTCCTTAAAACTGCTTTTACCCTTGCAATCAATTCTCTCATACTAAAGGGCTTACTAACATAATCATCTGCTCCCATCTCCAGCCCAACTACCCTATCAATTTCTTCAGTCCTGGCAGTTAACATAATAATAGGAAGTATTTTAAATCTCTCATCTGATTTAATTTTTTTACATAAAGATAAGCCATCAATACCTGGTAACATCAGATCAAGTATTATTAAATCTATTCCCTGGTCTTCTAGAATATCAACCACTTGATCTCCACGGTTAGCTAGAATAACCTGATATCCCTCTTTTTCTAAATTATACTTTAATAATTCTCTTATATTTTCTTCATCATCAACAGCAAGAATTCTTTCCACCATTTTTAACCCCCCCAAAAATAGAAAAAGCCCTGCTTCAAAAAGCAGGACAGCTCTTTAATTTTCCATGAAT
>CAYONR010000045.1:0-10413 GCA_964405365.1 uncultured Halanaerobiaceae bacterium | reverse complement strand
ATTTTACTTTCGTCTGACCTACGGAACTGGCGTCAGTTGCCGCCAAGTATCCTGAGTTACAGGAATTAGATCTTGAAGTATTATCGGTAAGTACTAATAGTCATTTCACTCATAAAATCTGGCAGGAAGAAGAACTTTCAAAGATGGTAGATGGGGGAGTACCATTCCCGATGCTTGCAGATCCAGCAGGCAAGATTGGTCGCCTATATGGTGTATATGATGAAGAAGAAGGTGTCGATGTTAGAGGTCGTTTCTTAATTGACCCAGATGGCATATTACAGGCCATGGAAATCCTTACACCACCTGTAGGCCGTAATGTTGAAGAATTATTTAGACAGCTTCAAGCATTTCAACATGTAAGAGAAACAGGAGAAGCAACACCTTCTGGCTGGACACCAGGCAAGAAAACCCTTAAACCTGGCCCTGACTTAGTAGGTAAGGTCTGGAAAGAATGGAAACCAGGTTCTGAATAAAAATAAATAAAAGAATAATTAACTAATCGCCGACCTAAAATAGGTCGGCTTTAAATTTTAAAAAAACTTGATAAATCAGGTTGCATTACTTATTAATAACTGTTATCATGTAATAGAACATAAAGCTTGATAAAAAGGAGTGGAATTATAATGATAAAAGTTGGAGAAAAAGCACCTGATTTTGAAACTAAAGCATACGTAGATGGTCAGTTTGAAGATGTTGCCCTTTCAGATTATGAAGGACAATGGACTGTATTATTCTTCTATCCAGGAGATTTCACCTTTGTCTGACCTACTGAATTAACGGCAGTTGCCGTTAAGTATGATGAACTTCAGGAAGTAGATGCTGAGGTTTTAGCGATTAGTACTGATAGTCATTTTGTTCATAAAGTCTGGCAGGATGAAGAACTTTCAAAAATGGTAGAGGGAGGATTACCTTTCCCAATGCTAGCTGATCCAGGCGGAGATATCGGTAAAATGTATAATGTTTATGATTCTGAAAATGGCATTGATTTAAGAGGTAAATTTGTTATTGATCCTAATGGTGTGCTCCAGGCTATGGAGATCTTAAATGAGCCAACAGGACGTAATGTAGATGAATTAGTTCGTCAGGTAAAGGCTTTGCAGCATACAAGTAATACCTGCGAAGCAACCCCTGCTGGCTGGCAACCTGGCAAAAAAACATTAACACCAGGTGAAGATCTTGTTGGTAAAGTCCATGAAAGCTGGAATTCCGATGAAGAGCTTGAATAATTTTAAATAAAAATTAAGTATTTTAACTATAGCGCCCAGTTGGGCGCTTTTTCTTTTTGACGTAGCAAATAAAAAGGTGGTATAATAACTTATAAATTCAGTAAAATTATTATCTATATTAATAAAAATATTATTATTTATGGTTAATTTGGAGGTTAATTTAGATGTTTTATCAGGGGGTTAAAAGGGCGTTACCAGTTGCAATCGGCTATCTGCCAATAGCTATTACTTTTGGGGTTGTTGCAAGATCAGCTGATCTGCCGTCAACTATGATAGTTCTCATGTCAGTTATGGTCTTTGCCGGGGCAAGTCAATTTGTGGCGGTTAATTTAATCGCCAGTGGAGCAGGAATTTTAGGAGTAATTATAACTATATTTTTTGTTAATCTTCGTCACATCTTAATGTCGGCCACTACTTCAGAGAAATTAAAGAATCAAAGCAAAGGCTGGCTTGCTTTAATATCATTTGGAATTACCGATGAGAGTTTTTCAATAATTGCCACTGATCCTAGAGATGATTTGCCTAGATCATATGTATTTGGTTTAATTACTATACCTTATTTAGCCTGGGTTTCTGGAACAGCTGCAGGAGTTTTAATAGGTGAAAGCTTGCCTGCTCTCCTGGAATCAAGCATGGAGATAGCTCTTTACGCAATGTTTGTTGGTTTATTAATACCAGAATTAAAGAGATCCAAGAGTAAAGTTAAAGTGGTTATTTTAGCAGTTTTTATCAGTTCAGGCTTAAGCTGGTTGCCAGTATTTAATTTATCAGAGGGTTGGATAATAACAATTACAACTCTGGTATCTGCTATTTTTGCAGCTAAGTTTATTAAAGTAGAAGGTGATAGAGTTGGCAAATAGTTATTATTTAATAATTATAATAGGAATGGCCTTAGTTACATATATTCCAAGAATGTTTCCACTGGTTGTACTCTCTGATTTAGAATTAACATCTTTCTGGCGGAGATTCTTATATTATATACCACCAGCCGCTTTAAGTGCATTGATATTTCCAGGAATACTTGGTGCAACAGATTCAAGCAGTATTGCAATTGCTGGAGGCACTGTTGCAGCTATTATGGCATATTTAAAATTTAATCTATTAACTATAGTATTATCTGCAATTGCTGCAGTATTTCTGTTCCAGTTTCTAATTTAATAGAGAGTATTAATAAATATATTTTGCATTTTCTAAAGGGGGATAAAAGCATGGCGTTGATTAGATTGGAAAAAGCCAGTAAAATTTATCAACAGGGAACAATTGAGGTGCCGGCCTTAAAAGAGGTAGATCTTGAATTTGAAGAGGGAGAATTTTCAACAGTTTTTGGGCCTTCAGGTTCTGGTAAGACTACATTATTAAACTTGATTGGTGCCCTTGATAAGCCGACAAGCGGTACAGTATATTTTAATGGTGATAATATTGTAGAATCAGATAAAAATCAGTTAGCCATGCTCCGGAGAAATCACATTGGGTTTATATTTCAGAGTTATAACTTAATACCAGTATTAACTGCTTATGAAAATGTTGAATTTGCATTAAAGATAGCCCGGGGTAATGAAGGGAAGAAAACAAAAGAAAAAGTTATGAATATCCTGGCTAAAGTTGGTCTGGATGGGCTTGAAGATAGGAAACCAAATGAGCTTTCTGGTGGGCAGAAACAGAGAGTTGCAATAGCTAGAGCATTAGTTAAAGAACCCAAATTAGTACTGGCTGATGAACCGACTGCCAATTTAGATTCTGAGACAGCAACAGGCGTCTTAGAGACAATGCTTGATATGAATAATGAGTTAAAAACAACTTTTATCTTTTCAACCCACGATCCAATGGTTATGGATTATGCCCTTCGCCTGATTGAGATCCGCGATGGCAGGATATCAAAGGATGAGAGGAGAGATTAGCCATGTATATAATTAGAATTGCCTGGAGAAATCTCTGGCGGAGGAAGCGCAGGACCTTTGTAACTGCAGGTGTGCTGGCTCTGGCCGTCTTTATTTTTTTATTAATGGATTCTCTAATGGGCGGTATGGGTGATATCTCATATAACAATATTATTGATTTTGAATCTGCCCATTTAGAGATGGGACTGGAAGAATACTTTGATACCGAAGGAGATACTAATCGGCTCCGGCAAACTTTCCCTATAGACGAAGGTATAATCAGTAATATTGAAGGAATTGATGGTTATCAGAGCCATGTTCAGGCCCTTGATTTTCAGGCCAATATAAGTTCTGGTAGAGATGAATTCCCTCTCAGGGTGAGAGCAGTTGAGCCTGATAGATATCGCCAGGTCTTTAATACAGATGAATATATAACTGATGGTCAGTTTATTAATCCAGGTGATGAAGGACTGGTTATTGGAGATAGATTATCAAGACTGCTGGAAATAGGTGTTGGAGATTATTTTACATTGCTTTTTCGTGATGCTACAGGCAGTTTTAATACTATAGATGGCGAAGTTCAGGGCATAGTAAGTACGCCTCATCCTGATATGAATCTTGGGGTTGTATTATATGATATTGATCAGGCCAGACGCTGGACTGGTGTTGATGAGAATGCAAGTACCAGAGTTTTTGTTAGAGTCGATGATAGAGATAGAGCTACGGCTATTCTTTCAGATTTCAATGCTAGTCTTGAAAGTGGACTTACTGCCAGAAGCTGGGAGGATTCTGCTGAAATGATGCTAGCAATGGAGGCAGTCGGTCAGATAGAAAATTATGTTATACTTGGCTTGATCTTATTAATAGGCGCAGTCGGTATTGTTAATGTAATAATTTTATCAGCCCTGGAACGGATGGAAGAAATCGGAATGATGAAGGCTATGGGGCTAAAAGAAAAAGAAATTGTTAAAGTATTTTCCTTTGAAGCGACAGGAATTGGTTTGATTGGCAGTAGTATTGGGTGTCTTGTTGGCGGAATAGTTAATTATTTCTTCACCAGATATGGTGTAGCTATGGATATGATAATTACAGAAGATACAACTTACGGAATACCAATATTAGGCAGGCTCTATGGAAGTTGGAATCCTTCTGCTTATCTATTTATCTTTATCTTTGGAGTAATTGTAGCCATAATTGCAAGTATTCCGCCAGCATATTGGGCTGCCAGGAAAGATCCGATTAAAGCAATCTACCATCGTTAGGAGGTATAAAATGAAATATTTATTTAAAATAGCGTTCAGGAATTTAAGCAGAAATAAAGTCAGAAGTTTTATATCTATCCTGGCGATAGCCATAGTTGTAATGATAGTGGTATTTGCTAGAGGATTGATACTTGGAACAATGCAGTCGACTCTTCAGCTTCAGTTTGATAATCAATTGGGTCATGTTAGAATTTTAACAGAAGAATATGATACTAGAGAAGCGCTTTTATCTCTAGAATATACAGTGGATGGAATAGAAGGTCAGGGGTTGGAACCGATGTTATCTGAGCTAGCAGAGATTGAAGGAGTTGAGCATTTACTTCCCAGGCTTAAATTTGGAGCAATGGCCAGCCCTGGCGATGATATAATCCAGATGGCCGGTATAGGTGTAGATCCTGAGTCTGAGTTAAGATATGGTGGTTTAACGGAAGATATAGTAGAGGGTAGAATGATTGAGTCAGGAAACGAAATAGTCGTTGGAAAAGGCCTTTTAAATAAGTTTGATGCTGAAATAGGTGGCAGGGTCACAATATTATTTTCTGATGCTTACCAGTCATTTCAGGGCAGGACTTTTACAATTGTTGGAGTCAGAGATACCGGGCTCAGCATGTTAGATGATAGTATGTTTTTTCTGCCGCTGACAACAGCTCAGGATATTCTTTATTTAGAAGATGAGGCCACAGAAGTTCTTGTATTTGGTAGTGATTTTCAGGATTCTAGATCGATTGCAGGCAGAATAGATAATTACTTTACTGGTAGAGGTGAAGATAGGTTTTTAGCTCAACCCTGGCAGCAGGGAGATGAGTTTATGGAATATTTCCAGGTAGCAGTTAGAATTTATGATGGAATTTATGTATTCTTTATTCTACTTGGATCAATAGTTTTGATAAATACCATGATTATGATAGTCAGGGAGCGGACATCAGAGATAGGCATGATGGGTGCTTTAGGTCTTAAAAAACGTGAAATCATGCAGGTTTTTGCTATGGAAGGTGCAGCTATGGGGACTTTAGGCAGTTTGCTCGGGGTTATTCCAGGAGGCCTTTTAACTTATTATCTTTCCCAGGTAGGCCTTGATTATTACAGTCACTTACTTGAAGATATGGATATTATTATGACACCTGTGATATATCCAGTCTTTAGTATAGAGAATATAATTTTTAGCTTTCTGCTCGGAGCTATTATCTCAAGTTTAACAGGATTATGGCCGGCTAGAAATGCAGCTAAAATGGAACCTGTTGATGCCCTGCATAGAGAAATTTAGCTAGGAGGAGATTATTATTAATATTAATAATGCAAGATATTTCAAGAAATCTATATATTTATGTCTTTTATTATTATTGGTCACTGGCTTAATAATCGGAAGACCTTTGGTTATGGCAGCTGAACCAGGAGAAAATATAACTGAACTTGAGACAGATTTAACTGCTGAAGAGATAATGAATCAGCGGGATGACAATGAATTCATCGTTTCAGCCAGAATGGAAGCGGAGATGGTTATAGTTAAGGGCAATAGAGAGACAGTCAAAGAAATGATCTCTTATTCCAGGGAAGGCGAAGCTCTGACTGAGTTTACCAATCCTAGAGACCGGGGAACTAAATATTTAAAGCAGGATGATGAACTCTGGATGTATTTCCCTGACGCTGAAGATCTAGTCCGGATCTCAGGCCATATGCTCCGCCAGGGCATGATGGGTAGTGATTTCTCCTATCAGGATGCTCTTGAATCAGAAAGACTGACTGATCTATATCAGTTTGAATTACTTGGTGAAGAAGAGATAGATGGACGGATGACTTATGTGCTAAGTGGTACTGCCAGAGAAGGAAAAGAAGTTTCCTATTTTGAAAGAAAGATCTGGATCGACCAGGAACGGTATATTGGCCTTAGAGAAGAACTTTATGCCAGAAATGGTCGTCTCCTAAAGGTAGCAGATGTAACTGAAGTTGATCTTTTTGACGATGACCGCTGGTATCCAACAGAAATGGTTATGAGCGATAAAATAACAGAAGATAGCAGGACTATCTTCAGGATTAAAGAAATTGAATTTAATCCAGAGATACCTGAAGGTACGTTCTCGCTTGAAAGTCTGCAGTAGAGTAAATATGTTAGTCTGGATTAATTTAGATAAATATTTAACTGAAAGGTGATAATATGAGATTTAAAAATTATCTAATAATAATCTTAGTATTTACATTAATATTGTTATTTAGTGCTGGTTTAAATAACCATCAGGTTCAGGCAATAGATATAGGTGGCGAGCTTAATCTTAATGCAGGGCTTAATTACTCAGCAGATGGAGATTTAACTACAGGGTTTTCTGGTTCAACTGAGTTAGAATTTTACCTGCCAGGTGCTGCAGGGATTGAGCCAAGACTTGTAATCCAGGGATCATTAAGAGATAGCGGAGAGGCTGATTTTAATTTCAAATACCTTTATCTTCGGAGAAGGTTCAATAATGGCCATCTAACATTGGGCCGTCAGCCAGTCTCCTGGTCATATGGAGCAGTCATAAACCCTTATGACTATGGTTTTTCCATAGAAGGTCTGGCTGGTGAGACATTAACCCCGGGTATAGATGGAGCCCGCTACTTTCATAGCTTAGGAGCTGGCAAAAGTTTGCAGGCAGTTATTAATTGGCCAGAATATAATTCAGAGCTTGATGAATTAGGCTTTGGCGCCAGACTCCGCCTCCCAGGCCAGGGCTATGATTTAAGCTTTAACGTGGCCAGCCAGAAGATTCCTCATATAGACATCATTGATGATGAACTGGTTTTATTAGAAGATCGATTAACCAGGGCTGGCCTGACCTATAGCGGAGATATCGGAGAATTAGGAGCCTATGGTGCAGCAGGTTATTACCGGTTACATGATACTGAAATAGATGACTGGGTAATCCAGCTTGGTCTTGATTATAGCTGGGTGACAGGTGAATTTGGTAGTAGACAGATAATAGTTCAGGGAGAATATTTAAGATTTGTCCAGAATGATTTGGATATGACAGCTCTTTTAGGTCTAGCTATATCAAATCAGTCATTAGGTGAACAGGTTCCAGGAGGCGATATGTCAGGAGGTAATATGTCTGCTAGTAGTATAGCTGGAGGAGAAATCTTTACTGCTAGAGACTTATTTATTTTAAACATTAGCACTAACTTAGATAGCTTTACTAATATAGGTTTGGCCCTGCTTGGTGAGACTGAAAAGAATAATTTAATGGCAGCTCCTTATTATATTAGTGATCTCGGTGGAGGCCTTGAATTAAGGCTTGATGGAAGTATTGGCCTGGATAGTGATAATGAAATTAATACTGGAATTTCAGCTGGAATGATTTATTACTTTTAACTGGAAATTCTCCCGTGACTGGTGTATAATAAATATGTAAAAACATTTATATTATTTCATATTAACTCACAGGAAGTGGGGAGATTTTATGGAGGGGGACTCTAATTTAAAAATTTTTACACTGGGTAGATTTGTAGTTGAGAAAAACGATAATATTATATCAGATGAGACTACTTACGCCAATAAGCTCTGGGAATTATTCCAGTATCTTTTGAGTCACCCAGATAAAACTCGGTCGATGGAGACAATCATTGATGATCTTAATTTTGATCTGGAGATGCTTGATTCCAAAAATGCTCTGGAAAACAGGGTCTATAGGCTTAGAAAATTATTGGCAAAGGGTGATAAATATCAGGCGGGCAAGTATATTATATTTAAGCATGGAGGTTATTCATTAAACTGGCAGGGAGATTACTGGTGTGATGTACTGGAGTTTAAGAAGCACTGTTGGAAAGGACAAGAACTTTTTGTTAATGGAGATAAAGACGACGCCTTAAACGAATATTTATCCGCACTTGATCTTTATAAAGGTGACTATTTAAATACCCGAACAAATAAGAACTGGGTATTAGCTCCTAGAATTCAGTATAAGCAAATCTATCTTGACGCCCTCAACAAAGCCTCATATTTGCTTGAAGAATTTAATAAATATAAAGAAATAGAGACTCTCTGTCGAGATGCCATTCAACATGAACCGCTTGAAGAAAGACCTCATTACCTTCTCATTAATTCATTAATAAATCAGGGACATAAGCGTGAAGCTAAGCTTCATTATGATTTTGTTAAATCACTTTTTGCTGACCAGGTTGAAGAACCTTTCCCTGAAATATTTAATAAGACCAATGGCAACTTAAATAATAATATAGTTTTAAATAATAATGATCTAAATCAAAAGAAGTTTATAAATACTAATATTTACGATATAGATAAAATTAAAGATCAATTAGGAATATCAAGTAGGGTATCTGAAAAAAAATTTGTACCTGCAGAAATCTGTTCTGATTTTGCTGATTTTCTGTTAAAAAACCAGCAAAGATATAATGGTGGTTTATATATGGCTTCGATAGCTATTGAGTTTTGTCAGGGTGATGAAAGAGATGACATTAGAGAGATTCATATTAACAAATTAAAAAGTATTATTGTAAGAAATATGCGCAGTAGCGATCTGATTTGTGAATGGACAGATCAACAGTTCATAGTATTTTTTCCTTCTATTCAAGAAGATAGAGTAAAAGAAATTCTTGCTAGATTTAAAAGAAACTATTATGATTCTGAAGATATAAGTGGAACTGTATTACAGACTAATTATAGAAAGCTCTAAAAATTTAAATATTAAAATAATAATTATAATATATCTAATTTAAATATATGAGCAGGAGAGGGTCAAGGTGAATCCACTGCCAGGAGATTACACTTTAAAGGTTTTAACTGATACTTTATCTGTTGGTGGTCAGAGAATAAATAACAAAAGCCCAAATCAATTTGATTTGGGCTTTAAGCAGTTGTATAATATTAAATTTTACTCAGAATACTCTTCTAAAACAAAATCATAAAGGTATTCATCATCTTCAATACTTACTTTGCCAGTTGAGGCAAAATAATCGCCATTTTCTAATATACCATTATCTCTAATATCTATCCAGGCGATAACTTCATATTCACCTGAAGGAACATCTTCTAATAGAAACTTAGATGTATTAAGATCTACTTTAGTTTTGCTGATTATATCAAAGCCATCACCATTTTTATTACCCAGAATAATATTGATTTTATTAGCTTGATGGACTGATTTATATGCATTTATCATACCGTAACCGTAAGATTCACTATAATCATGGTTTCCAAGCTTAATTGCAGTATCCTGCAGCAGTGATCTAATATCTCTGGATCTTATGCCCTCGCTTAACATTAAACCAGCAAGGCCAGATACATGGGGAGCAGCCATTGAAGTACCTGACATATAGCCAAAATTATTATTTGTAATTGTGCTATAAATCAAAGATCCTGGAGCAGTTACATCTATCTCAGGACCATAGTTGGAATAACGTGCAACCTCAGGCATATCAGATTCATTTTCTTCTAGAGCTCCTACAGCTATTACATCTGGGAATGCAGCAGGATAAATAACTCCTTTTGAACCATTGTTACCAGAAGCGGCTACAATTATGATGCCTTCAGCTGCAGCTCTTTCAATAGCTCTTTTTAAAGTTTCAGGCACATGGTCAGGATCACTCATTCCTAAAGATAAATTTATTATATCAGCAGTCTGCCTTGGTTGATTATCTAAAAGACCGGCAGCATAAAGAATTCCCTGGGCTAGAGACCATTCAGAGCCATTTCCATCATCACCTAGTACCTTTACAGCCATTAATTCTGATTCCCACATTACTCCGGCGGTACCATTGCCATTATCTCCTTTAGCACTAATTATTCCAGCAACATGGGTACCATGATTATTATAATCCATAGCATCTGAATTATTATCAATAAAATTATAACTCGAATCTTTATCTATAAAATCAGCCAGTTCAGGGTGATTATAATCTATGCCAGTATCAAGTACAGCAACTCTAACCCTGTTTGAACCTGTGGTCTGTCTCCAGGCTTGAGGAAGTTTAATTGCTGAAGCTGCCCATTGTCTGGAAAAATTCTCGTCATTAGGGATCAAATAATCCTGGGTGGTAAAGATATGATTGGGCTGGCTTGAT
>CAYONR010000044.1:0-10443 GCA_964405365.1 uncultured Halanaerobiaceae bacterium | reverse complement strand
AACCTGGGGTACTATTATTATATAATTCAACAGGTGTAAAGCCACCAAAAGCCAGGTTAGTTATAAATATTTGGCCCATCAAAACGACTAATATAAATAATAATACTATTATACCTGTCTTTAATTTTCTAATTTTACTGTAATTTAATTTTGCCTGAAATCTTTTCTTTGAATTTTTCCCTGTTTTAATTGTAAAGCCCATTAAAATTAAATCAATAATAAATAATGGATCATATATATTAAAAATATGCCTAAAAACTACTCCAAGAGGATTGTAGCCTTCTCCAGTTGTCATTTCGCTAACACTTAAATAATTACCAAAATATCTATTATACCAGAGATTAGAGATGAAGAAAAACGAGAAAAGAAAAGAGAGTAAGAATATCAGTAATCGACCAGTTTTATTTTTTATTAAGGGGAATATAAAATACAGGATAAACATTATAAAAGCTAAATTTCTAAAGAAAACACTTATAACTGAGGGCACATTAAATATATGCAGGACAATAATGTTATACTTTATTAGAAAACCTAATAAAAAAGTGATTGCAAATATTTTCTCTTTTTTATTCATATCTTTAAAATGATTCATTAATAAATCCTCCTGTGTTATCTTAAAACTAATTATAACAGATATTTTATTTTAGACCAAACCCACTAAAGATCCAGGCTGAAGGATGGTATGATTTAACAAGATGTTTATTCTTGAAATTATTTTCTAAAAATTCTTGAATTAAAGGAGATAGGTTACTTGTACAGGCATTAATAATAAGATTAGAATTTATTTTCTTTAAGTTGGCACTTAAATTTTTCTTATAAGTTATATCTTTCTCCCAACTCTCCTGCCATACTTTGTCCCGTAATTTTTTAAAATGATATTCACTTAAAGATTTTCTATGAAAAAAATGAAGTGAAGTCTGAAAAGAAATTGGATTAATAATTACAAGTTTATAATTTTCACTCTCTAAATCGCTTAAATTATTATTACTTATAATTTCTACAAGTAATTTTTGTAGCTTATTATCTATATTTTTACCTGTAGAGCCCTGAGCTGGAGAGATAGGTTTTAAATAATTATTAAAGTATTCAAATTCTGCTTTGTGAGGAGATTCTAATATTAAGGTTATTGATTTATCTATCTTTAAATCTTTATTTAATAGTATATCACTATAATTAGAATTTTTTATGATATTTTTTTTATTTAAAATAGAATTAACTGTAATATCACCTGTATTTTTTAATATATCAACCTGATAACGAATAATATTTGGCACAGAGTTATTAATGAATTTATTTTTGATTATTATATTCTTTTTATTATCAAAATTCATCAAGTCTTTATTATAATTTTTTAGATTAGAAAACTCTTCATAAATTTTTTCATTAACTTTTATTTTTATATCCTGGCTGCTTTTTAAAATTATATAACTCACCTGACAATCACCTCATTACTTTAAATTTTATCACGGCTTTTTAGTATAGGCAAATAGATAATAATCTGTTATAATAAAAATAATTGCTTTATTTCCATTAAATTACATAAGGGAGGTGACAGTTATAAAAAAGAATACTTTTTTTATTGCTTTATTTCTGATATTATTAATAATAGTTTCTGTCTATTTTCAAAAAGATTATCTGGAGCCATGTTTGGAAATTCATTTTTTAGATATAGGTCAGGGCGATTCAATCTTAATCCGCTCTCATAATAATTATATTGTTTTAATAGATGGAGGTGTACCACAAAGCGAAAATAGATTTTATTTAAATCGATATTTAAAAGCTAAATCAATTTCAAGAATTAATGCATTAATTTTATCTCATCCTCATAGTGATCATCTTGGAGGTTTTTTATCACTTTTTGATGAATTTGAGATCGATTCTGTTTTTATGACAGATATTGAACATAATAGCCAGCTATATTTTAATTGGTTAAAAACATTAGAGCTCAATAATCCTGCTCTTTATTTTCCTAAAAGAGGAGATATTATCAAAGTTGGTGATCTGGCATTCAATGTAATCCATCCTGATAATATAAGTCAATATGGAAATCTTAATGATAACTCAATAACTTTGATTTTAAATTATAAAGGTTTAACCTCATTATTTACCGGCGACATAGAGGAAGCAGCTGAATGTTCTATTATTAATTCTGGTTTATTAAAAACTGTAGATATATTAAAGGTTGCTCATCATGGAAGTGCTACTTCTACAAACCCGGAATTTTTAAGATATATCTCTCCTGAAATAGCTGTTATTTCAGTAGGCGAAAATAATTTTAATCATCCTTCAGCGAAAACAATAAATAATCTAAAGAAGAATAATGTAAATATTTTTAGAACAGATAAAGATGGCGATATTATTTTTTACTGGTTTAGCGATCAGAATAAATTATATAGAATTCAGTAAAAACTAAAAATAGGAGGGAATATTTTGAATACAAAAAAATTAACAAGAAGTGGCTTATTGATTGCGTTAGGAATTATAATACCTTACTTTTTTCATATGTTCGGTATTTCTGGGAGGATATTTTTACCGATGCATTTCCCGCCATTATTAGGTGGCTTTTTAGTTGGCCCTTTATATGGTGCTATAATAGGAGCAGTACTTCCAGTCTTAAACTCAATGATTTCTGGGTTGCCCCAGATGCCAACTATGATTTTCATGGTAGTTGAACTGGCAGTGTTCGGTCTTATTGCAGGTATTCTTTATAAGCAATTCAATCTATTTATAAGTTTAATTATTTCAATGTTGGTTGGAAGAATAGTATACTTTATTTTATTTGCTTTATTTATCGAATTCACCAATCCAATTGTTTATATTTTCGGTGGTATAGCTTCTAGCTTACCTGGAGTTATTGGCCAACTATTACTTATACCGGCTATTGTGACTGTTTTAGAATCTAAATATGGCAAAATTTAATATAATTAATTCAAGTAATTTTTGATCTATGAAGGTATTCTTTATTTAATACTGAAATATATCTTATAGAAACTTAAGGAGCTGATTTTATTGACTGAAAGATTATTTCTTTTAGATGGACACAGTTTAGTTCATAGAGCATTTTATGCATTGCCTTTATTAACAAATTCAGATGGAGATTATACAAATGCAGCCTTTGGATTTGCCAGAATGTTTTTCTCATTAATGGATAATGAATCTCCAGACCTTTTGTCTGTTGCCTTTGATCTTGAAGGCCCAACATTTAGACATGAGGAATATGAAGATTATAAAGCAGGTCGCAAAAAAATGCCTGATGAGCTCAAACCACAATTTGATATAATTAGAGATTTTTTAAAAGTTTTAAATGTACCTATATTTGAAAAAGAAAGTTATGAAGCTGATGATTTAATAGGTACCCTTGCTAAACAGGCGGCAGACGATGGTTATGATGTTGTTATTGTCACTGGAGATAGAGATGCCTTGCAATTAGTAGACGACAATATAAGTGTGATGTATACAAGAAAGGGCATGAGTGATCTTGTAGTTTATAATCTTGATAAAATCAGAGAAGACTATGAGTTAGAACCAGAGCAACTAGTTGATATGAAAGGTTTAATGGGAGATAGTTCAGATAATATCCCAGGAGTCCCAGGAATAGGAGAAAAGACTGCTACTAAGTTGCTTAAAGAGTTTAATAATATGGAAACTATTTTAGATAATATAGAAAAAGTTTCAGGTGAGAAGCGAAAAGAAAACTTAAGAAAGTATACTGAACAGGCAGTTATGAGTAAAAAATTAGGAGAAATAGATATAGAGGCTCCAATTGAGTTTAATGAAGACAAATGTCGCTGGGGTGGCTATGACGAGGGGGAGGTCTATGAATTTTTATCTGAATTCGAGTTTAACTCTCTTTTAGATAGATTTTCTTCAGACCGTCAGATTTTAAATGAAGATAATTTTGAAATTAAAACGTTCTCTAACCAATCAGAAATATTATCTTTTGTTGAAAAGGCTAAAGAAAAAGAAATAGCAAATATTGCTGCTTATTTAGACGATTATGATAAGCCTATGCAGAGTAAAGCCGAAATCATCGTAACAATTGATTCTGATAATGTATATATTGTTGAAGATATAACACAGTTAGAAGCTCTCTTTAATGAAAGTAAGATCAAATTTAATTTAATTCATGGAAAAGAAGCGCTTATTTTTCTGAGGAAACATAGCTTCAATTTAGCTAATATTGATTTTGATCTATTACTGGCTAAATATTTGTTAAAGCCATCCGGTAAAGAGCCTGAGTTGGAAGAAATAATTGCCGATGAACTAGAAGTAGAAATATCAGAAGATTTATCTGAGAAAGAATTGATGGCTTTAGCATTAATTCATCTAGACACTTTAAAATCAAGCTTTTTAAAGTCACTTGAAGAAAACGATTTGCTTGAATTATATAATCAAATTGAACTGCCTTTGCTACAGCCATTAGCTGAAATGGAGTATAACGGAATCAAACTTGATTGTGATTATCTTTATAGTCTATCAGACAAATGGGATGAAACTATAAATAATATAGTCGATAAAGCCCATGAACTTGCGGATGAAGAGTTTAATTTAAATTCTCCCAAGCAAGTAGGAGAAATATTATTCGAAAAGCTTGGCTTGCCTGTTATTAAAAGAACCAAGACTGGTTACTCTACCAGCATGTCAGTTCTAGAAAAGCTTGAAGATAAACATCCTATAGTCCCATTAATAACAGAGTATAGACACTGGTCCAAGCTGAAATCTACCTATTTAGATGCTTTACCACCGCTTGTTAATCCAGATACTGAAAGAATCCATACAAGTTTTAATCAGATGGTTACATCAACAGGGAGATTAAGTAGTACAAATCCTAATCTTCAAAATATCCCTATCAGAAGTGAAGAAGGACGTGAAATCAGAAAGGCTTTTGTGCCAGGTAAAGAAAATTGGCTTTTGTTAGCCGCTGATTATTCTCAAATAGAACTTCGAGTCCTTGCAGAAATAAGTCAGGACGAGAGTCTATTAAAGACTTATAAAGAATCAGGGGATATTCATACAGAGACAGCAAGTAAAATTTTCGAAGTCGATAGAGACGCAGTAACAAAAAATATGAGAAGAAAAGCCAAAGTAATTAATTTTGGTATTGCTTATGGCATGAGTGCTTATCGACTTGCGGATGACCTTGATATTTCCAGAAAAGAGGCTGAAGAATATATAAATAGATATTTTAATAGATTTTCTGGAGTAAAAAAGTATATGGATGATATAGTTAAAGAAGTAAAAAGTAAAGGCTATGTCAGGACACTTTTAAACAGAATAAGATACATTCCAGAAATCAATAGTTCTAACTACCATCGAAGATCCTTTGCTGAAAGAACAGCTATAAATACTCCTATCCAGGGTACTGCCGCTGATATTATGAAACTGGCTATGAATAAAGTATACCAGGCTCTTAAATCAAAAGATTATCAGGCCAATTTATTACTCCAGGTTCATGATGAGTTAGTAATTGAGCTACCTGAAACAGAATTAAAAAAAGTAGCTCAGCTGGTAAAAGAAGAGATGGAAGCAGCCTATAATTTAGATGTTCCTTTAATCGCAGATTTAGAAGTCGGCAAGAACTGGAAAGAAAAAGAAGAATACGAGGTTGATAATAATGCCTGAATTACCAGAAGTCGAAACTATTGTTCAGGGACTTAAAGCCCCTCTTTGCAATCGAAAGATAAAAAATGTTTTTGTAAGAGATGGAAGAATTGTCGGCTATCCTGATAATCCTAAAATTTTCAAGGATAACTTAGAAGGAGAAAATATAGTCTCCCTGGGGAGAAGGGGGAAATATATTATTATTGAAATTTCAAATGGAAAATGGTTAATAATCCATTTGAGAATGACCGGTCAATTATTAATAAAAGAAAGAACAGAAGAAATGGCAAAACATACCCATATAATTCTGCAATTAGATAATGAGACTGACCTTAGATTTAATAATGTCCGTAAATTTGGTAGAATGTATTTAATAGATTCTGAAAAGCCAGAACAGGCTGGTGGTTTTGCAAATTTAGGTCCTGAACCTTTAACAGAGGAATTCACGCCTACTCTATTGAAAAAAATAATTGAAGGAAGAACTACTTCAATAAAGAATATATTACTTAACCAGCAGCTTATTGCAGGTATAGGTAATATTTATTGTGATGAAGCTCTTTTTAGATCAGGAATTAAACCTGATCGCCCGGCGAATAAGTTAACTGATAAAGAAATTGAAAAATTGCATCATGAGATAAATAATGTGATTGCTGCTGGAATAAAATATAATGGTACTACATTTAGTGATTACGTTAATGCCCTGGGTGAAGAAGGTAGTTTTCAGAAGGAACTAATGGTATATAATCGTTTAGGTGAAAATTGTCATCACTGTGACTGTCAGATTGAAAAAAATAAAGTTGCTGGCCGTTCATCTCATTTTTGTCCTAACTGTCAGCATTAAGGAGGTACTTTTTATGGCCTTAGGTTTAACAGGTGGAATTGCAACAGGAAAAACTACTGCAGCTAATTTTCTAAAAAGCATAGGTGCTAAAATAATAGATGCAGATAAGATTGCCCATAAAATCATGGAACCAAATGGACCTGCTTATAGCGATGTTGTCCAGTTTTTTGGTAATAATATCTTAGATGATGATGGCAGTATAAATCGAAAAAAATTAGGGGAAATAGTCTTTAATAATTCAGAACTGAGACAAAAACTCGAAAAAATAACTCATCCAATAATATTGAATGAAATCAAAAATAAGCTCAAAGAAAATGCAGAAAATAATACTGTGCTTGTTGCTCCTTTGCTATTTGAAGTGGGAATAGATAATTTAGTAGATCAGGTCTGGGTTGTATACTGTAATAGAGAAACTCAAATAGAAAGACTTAAAAATAGAGACAATATCACCAGAGAAGCAGCTAAAACTAGAATTAATGCTCAGATGTCTCTAGATAAAAAAATCGAGAAGGCCGATTTAGCGATAGAAAATGAAAACTCTATTGATGAACTTAAAAATAAATTAAGAGAAGCCTGGGAGAAAAGGAAAAAGGGGGATGAATATGAGTTATAGAGTGGCATTAATTGCTCATGATAAGAAAAAACCAAAACTTATAAAATTAACTAAAAGATATAGGGAAGAATTTTCAAAATGTAGGTTGATTGCTACAGGAACAACAGGGAAAAGATTAATAGAAGAAACAGGTCTTGAGATTGAGAGGGTTAATTCAGGACCACTTGGTGGCGACCAGATGATTGGTGCTGAAATTGCCAAAGAATTAATTGATGCAGTAATATTTTTGCGAGATCCATTAACCGCTCAACCACATGAACCTGATGTTTCAGCCCTTTTGAGAGTCTGTGATGTTCACGATGTGCCTTTAGCAACTAATATAGCAAGTGCTGAATTATTGATAAATTCAATGCTGGTAGATGATTAAAATGGCCTTTAAATCAGTTATTTTAAAAAATATTATTATTCTGGCTTTTTTGATGATATTTTTGATATCTGGGACAACTATTGCCAGTCAAACTGAAACAGGCCACGATGTATATATATTTCCAATTCCTGAAGAAAGTCTGGACCCCCATCTCACCTGGGAGCAGGGGAGAACAGAAGTGATCAATTTTATTTATGATTCATTATATAATTATAATTCTAAGACAGGAGAATATCTGCCAGATTTAGCAGCTAAAAATATTACTGTTGAGAGCTATGGCGATAACGAAGAATTATTTAAAAATATAATTCCGATAAATACAGATAAACAATTTGCAGACGGGAGTAATCTTACTCCAGAAGATGTAAAGTATAGCATATTGAGATTAATGCTGATAGATAGTGATGGTAGTGGAACTGCATATTTCTGGCAGTCAATTTTTAATCTGCCGGATTTGGCTACTTTCTCTGAAGAGATAACAGGTTATGATAATCCAGAATACTTAAGTTTTCAAACTGCAAGAAAAATCTATAATGAAATAAATAATAGAATATTTATTGAAGATGACAGTTTAATAATTATATCAAAAGATAATATTGATTTTGAATTATTATTATCGAATAGAGTTCCCTGGTCTGCAGTTTTGAATAAGGATATCCTGATTGACCATGGTGACTGGGACGGTGGATCTGATAATTGGCCATTATTTTATCAGCGGAAACCAAAATCTTCGCCTATTTATGATAACAACTCTGCTACTTCTTCAAATTGGCGAGTTGTTAAATGGAGACCCGATGAACATTTAACCTTAGTTGAATCAAATCCAGGTCAGGCCTGGTATCAGAAAAAAAAATCATTAAAACTGTTTTTTCCTCAGTCTAGAATCAGTAAATTTGCTGGACCTTTAATTAATTCCACTATAACTAAAGCTCGATTTTCTTCGGATATTGATTTTTTGTCAGGTTACGGTACAATAACTAATAATTATAAAATAAATCAAATATCAGCTGAAAGTTATATATATCTAATAAAAAATTTAAAAGAAAACAGAACTAATCTGGATTCCCTAATTTATTATCATAATAATAAACACCATAAAAATTTAATAGAGGAACTAATTGATAGAGAAGAATATGATCAAAATCTTAAAGTTATAGGATTAAGTTGGCCTGATTACTATGACAGAATATTAAATGGAAATTATGATTATGCTCTTATTGAATGGTTGGAACCATTTGCAGGTGAAATAACTAATTTATATACAGTGAAGCGGGAATTTGATTATCCAGTAGAGATAAAAGAGATTTTGGATAAGCCATATCGCTTGCTTTTTGAAAGAGTTGAAATTTGACAGCTATTGATATCTCGGGTATAATTTTATTATCGGTATTCTTTATTTATTTTGAAGGAATTAGCGATTATATCTAGAAGTAATATAATGGCCGGTAGACATTTATATAATATATTATTAAGTTATTAGGCACTAATAATATTAATACCTTAAGGAATTAATATCATGATTAATATCATGGAGGAGAGAGGGAGGAGATAATAACATTAGTTTTAAATTTATTCAGAATATTTGAAGGTTGTATGGTATAGTGGACTACTTAAATAATTATTAATTAAGGGTAGGTGAGTTTCTTGGAAAAGCAAGATAATTTAATTGAGGTAAATAATCTCAAAACTCATTTCTTTACTGAAGAAGGTGTTGTCAAGGCTGTTGATGGAGTTGATTTCTCGATTAAGCCTGGCGAGACGGTAGGTATCGTAGGTGAGTCTGGTTGCGGTAAAAGTGTAACCTCTTTATCAATTATGAGATTAGTAGAATCCCCTCCTGGCAGGATTGTTGATGGAGAGATTTTATTTGAAGGCGAAGATTTAACGAAATTTAGCGAAAAAGAAATGAGAAAGATTAGAGGTAATGATATCTCTATGATCTTTCAGGAACCTATGACTTCTTTAAATCCAGTCTACACAGTTGGAGATCAGATAACAGAAGCATTAATACTCCATAAGAATCTTTCTAAGAAAGAAGCAAAAGTTCAAGCTGTAAAAATGTTGAAAAAGGTAGGAATACCTTTACCAGAGCAGCGGGTAGACGAATATCCTCACCAGTTAAGTGGTGGAATGCGTCAGCGTGTTATGATTGCCATGGCTCTGTCATGTGATCCTAAGTTATTAATTGCTGATGAGCCGACTACTGCTCTAGATGTAACAATTCAGGCCCAGATTCTTGATCTTATGAATGGCCTTAAAGATGAATTCGGTATGGCTATAATGATGATCACCCATGATCTTGGTGTAATCGCTGAAGTTTCAGATAGGATTGCTGTAATGTATGCAGGTAAAATTGTAGAATATGCTGATGCAGAAGAATTATTTGCTAATCCATCTAATCCATATACCTGGGGACTTTTAAAATCTATTCCTCTGTTACATAAGGATATAGAAAAATTATTTGCAATTCCAGGTAATGTTCCTAGTCCGCTTGATTTCCCTGATGGTTGTAAATTTAATTCACGTTGTTTCCTTGCTGAGGATAAATGTTATGAAGAAGAGCCACCATTGCATGAAGTTAAAGATGGACATGTATCCCGTTGTTGGTTTATTGATAAATTAGAAGAACATAAAAAGCAGGTTCAGGAAGATGAATCCGCTTAAATTAGCTGGAGGTGAATGATTTGGCAGTTGAAAATGAAAATCTGCTAGAAGTAAAAAATTTAAAGAAGTATTTCCCGGTTAAAGCCGGTGTTTTCCGTAGAACTGTTGGTCATGTAAAAGCGGTTGATGATGTAAGTTTTAATATAAAACCTGGTGAAACTCTTGGTCTTGTAGGTGAATCTGGATGTGGTAAATCTACTACAGGTAGAACGATACTACGTCTTTTAGAAGCAACTGAGGGAGAAGTTATATTTGAAGGCAAAAATATTCATCAATTAAATAAAAAGGATATGAGAAGTGTCCGTCGTCAGATGCAGATAATCTTTCAGGATCCATATGCTTCATTAAACCCAAGAA
>CAYONR010000043.1:0-10540 GCA_964405365.1 uncultured Halanaerobiaceae bacterium | reverse complement strand
ATGCAATTTCTCTAGGAGAAATTTGACCAAAATGTAAATAAGGACTTAGATTTGACTGAACATTTAAATCTGGGTCATTACTATTTTCCTGATAGTCTTTTAGATTATTAGTAACGAAATTTTTTAATTTAAGTTTGGCCTGCGAATATCCACCAGAAAAATTATTGATTTCAGGTAAATCTTTATATAGATTTAATGAATTCAAAAAGTCATTTTTATTATTGAAGTTTTCTGGTTCAATATGGTCTAAATTATTCTGTTGATTTAATTCTGGTAATTCCCAGATGAATAATTCTTCCTCTAAATATTTTTGAATTTTTTTGCGGATTGTATAGGCAGCATATTCTTCTTTATTAGAAACTTTCTCAATTGGGACTACAGTGTCAGTAGCGATTTCTATGAGTGGTGTATTAATTTTTTTGGACAAATTATATCTCCAACTTCTCTGGGGTTTTAAGTAACCTTTATCTGTAAATGTTATTACAGACTTATCTGCCCATCTTTTAACATTATCAACAAATTCGCCTTTTGTTATGATAAATCTAATTCCAGAGTCATCAAGTTCTTCATGAATTTCTTTTATTCCATCATACATGAAAGAATAATGGCGATAATTAGCTTCAGGATAGTCTGAAATAAAATTGAATATTATATATAATTGTTTATCTAAATGATTGGCTACTTTAGCTGAGATTGTTAGAGCTCTGTTGTCTGATAATCTCTGACTGCTTTGCATCCAGTATAAAACATAATCTCTTTGATTATTTATATTTTTATTATTTAAAATATTGTAATATTCTTTGTCGATATCGATTTGACTAAACATTTTTTCTGATTTCATGAGAATGCCTCCTAATTATACTTGAAATATTTTTTTAATACGATATAATTATATCAGGAATTAAAAGATTTTCCAATTTGAAGATTAATTATTAAAATAGGAGGCTATAAAATGAAATTGAAGAGAGAAATTTTAGATGCTTTAAATGATCAATTAAATGCTGAGCTAGAATCTGCCTATATATATCAGGCTATGGCTGCAATGTTTGAAGAAGATGGATTTACAGGATTTGCGGCCTGGATGGATATGCAGGCGATAGAAGAACAAGAACATGCTAGAAAGTTTTATGATTTTATAAATGAGCGTGGAGGAAGAGTTAAATTATCCTCTATTTCAGAACCACCATTCGAATGGGATTCACCAAAAGCTGTGTTTGAAGCTGCACTAGAACATGAAGAATATATTACTGATAGAATCAATAAATTAGTTTCTTTAGCAAGAGAACATGATGATTATGCTACTGAGATGTTCCTTCAGTGGTTTGTTGATGAACAGGTAGAAGAAGAAGATACAGTTAATGAGATTTTAGATAAACTAGATAAAGTAGGAGATACAAATACAGGTTTATATATGCTTGATAAAGAATTAGGTGCAAGAAAAGGACATTAATTTTTAAAAATTTATAATTAAGAAAGCCAGGCATCTAATGCCTGGCTTTACTTGATTAGAGCAAGTATATCAGTTATAATTACTTATATACATATAAATAAATATGGGGTGATAATTCTGAAAATTATAGAATTTATTAAGAATTTATTTAATAGCTCTAAAGGTAATAGTGATAAGACAATCTCTTATAGAGTTCAATGTGATAAATGTAAAAATATCAATGAAATTAAGGTTTTGAAGACATATGATATAGCAACTGTATACGAAGATAATCAGCCCGGTAATTATAAATTGAAAAAGTATATAGTTTGTCCAGATTGTTATAATAAAATTCATTTAGAAATTTTCTTTGATAAAAGATATCAAATTTTATCAAGTGAATGCGATAATGGAGATTTATTAGAATAAAATAATATTATCCGGGGGAATAAAATGATTCTAATTAAAAACATTAAGGAGCTTTTTGGAACTTTTCATAAAAATAAATCTATTAAAAATGGTTATATTTTAATTAAAGGGGATAAGATAGAAAAAATAGGTAGTATTCATGACAGTGATTATGGTATAATTGAAGAAAGAGAAGATATTGAAATTATTGATGCTACAGGAATGCTTGTTTTACCTGGTTTAATTAATACTCATACCCATGCAGGAATGAATCTTTTAAGGGGTTATGCTGATGACTATAAATTACAGACATGGCTAACTGAAAAAATCTGGCCTTTTGAAAGTAGAATGAATGAAGAAGATATTTATTGGGGAACCAAATTAGCGATTATAGAAATGATAAAGAATGGTATAACCACATTTAATGATATGTATTTTGCAACTGATAGAGTAGTTGATGCTGTTAGAGAAAGCGGCATAAGAGCGGTCCTAGGGTATGGTTTGATTGAAGAAAATGATGGTGATGAGGGGTTAGAGGAATCAGTTAGATTAATAGAAATGTATGATGGATATTTAGATGGACGAGTTAAGATAAATTTAGCACCTCATTCGCCTTACACCTGTAGTAATGATTATTTAAAAGAAGTAATGAAAATTGCCGATAAATATAATAGTATGATTCATATTCATGTTGCTGAAACAGAAGAAGAAGTGGATAATTTAGTTGAAAAAACAGGTAAAACCCCAGTTAAATATCTTAATGATTTAGGTTTATTTGATTATCATACTCTAGCAGCCCATGGAGTTCATTTAAATGATAAAGATATTAAGATACTGGCTGAAAATGATGTTCATATATCTCATAATCCAGCAAGTAACATGAAATTAGGTAGCGGTATAATAAGACTAAATGAACTTCTTAATGCTGATATCAATGTTTGTCTTGGGACAGACGGTGTTGCAAGTAATAATGGGTTAGATTTAATTCATGATGTAAGATTAGCCGCTTATTTACAAAAGGCTGTTAATAATGATCCAACGGCCATACCTCTAGAGAAGATTTTAGAGCTAGTAACGATAAATGGAGCCAAAGCTTTAGGAAATAATCAGATTGGGATTTTAGAAGAAGGAAAAAAAGCAGATCTCATATTAGTCGATACTAAAAATAATCCGGCTTATATTCCAGATTATAATTCATTATCTAATATTTTTTATGCAGGAAGTGGTAGGGATGTGGATACTGTGATTATTGATGGAGAGATTATTTTAGAAGAGGGAGAATTAAAAACTTTAGATGAAGATAAAGTTTATTCAGAAGTGCTCAAGAGGAGTAAGAGATTATCAAGTTAAATTATAATGAAAGGGGGCAGAAACATGACCGAAATTGCCTGTTTAAAATGTGGGAAATTTGATGGAGAAGTTGAAATACTAGGTGTTGGTGAATTCACCAAAGATATTGGAAGATTAAATGGGCTCGGTTTTGTTGCTTTTAGATGTCCCTGTTCAAGAGAAGTTCAATATCAAATATTAGAATCAGATCACCCATTATTAAAAGACAAGAAAAAAATGCCTAAAAATTATTCTCAAGAACTTTCCTTAGACCCAAACTTTAGTACAAATGAAGTTATTGATTTTTATAATGAATTGAAAGGAATCAAGGATTTAGATTACTTTTTGTCTAAGTGTTACAATCCAGATAAAGAAGCAGAAAGAGATTTTTTAAAAACACCTTTCTATCAAGAGAGTCAGTTGATCAGGTTATTTAATCGAATTAATAAGTCTAAAAATGAAAGAATTTTAGTTGTGACATTAGACAGGTATAGAATTTTAAGAGCATGGAAACTTATGGGGCCAGGGACTGATTATGATTTATCTCTTAACCCTAAAGATGTATTTGAGCAAGCGTTTAATATTGAAGATGATTCAATGATTTATATTATAGATAATTTAGATATTAATATTAAATCGCCAGAACGAGAAGAAATCATGAAAGTAAATAGATTAAGACAGGCTGGAGCAATTTTAGGAATTAAATTTAAAGATAGATTGCATGTTGATGGTAATCAATTTTATAGTTTCAAGAAACTTAATCTTATCTAATTGGGACTGATAATTATATGGAAAATAAAAGAAAGATTTTTATATTTGCTATTCTAGGAATATTAGTATTACTTTTTGCTATTTTAGCAATTGGAAGTAGATTTTTCACTGATATTCTCTGGTTTGGAGAACTAGGTTATCTTAGTGCTTATTTTACCAGGATTTTCTCACAGATAGGTATGAGAGTAGCAGTCGGTTTAATTGTGTTCTTGTTTTTCTATATTAATTTAAGATATACAAGAAATGATTTAATGTATTTAGTTAATATGTCAAAAAATGATCAAGTTAGCTCTATTTTTCCTGATAGAGAGATACCGATTTTAAAATGGTTAAACTTAAAAAGATTAAATTATATATTTTTAGCAGTTTCAATATTTATAGGAGCTATATTTTCCAATATTGGTGCTGCTAATTGGGAAACGATACTGAAATTTATCAATCAATCTTCATCAGGGCAGACAGATCCTATTTTTGGCAGGGATGTTTCTTTCTATCTCTTTTCATTGCCGGTATATGAATTGTTTAGAGAAATTGCTGTAATTATTATTATCTTTACTATCTTCGTTGTTGGAGTAATTTATCTTTTATCTTCAGGAATAAATTCAATAGATATAAATAATTTGAAATTTAATTTATCAAAAAGTGCTAAAAACCATTTGATAATTCTATTAGTCTTATATCTATTAACTAAAGTTTTTGATTATAGATTGCAGATGTATCAATTACTATATTCTGATAGAGGAGTAGCCTTTGGAGCAAGTTATACTGATATAAATGCAACTTTACCTGGTTTAAGGATTTTAATGGTATTTGTAATTATATTGACTGGACTTGCAATATTTAGTCTCTTTAAGAAAAAGTATAAATTAATTGCTGGAGTTGTTGGTGCCTGGATAATTGCTTCTGTACTATTATTAAATGTATATCCAGGATTCGTGCAAAGATTCCAGGTTGAACCAAATGAACTTGGTCGAGAGACTCCATATATAGAATATAATATTGATATGACTCAACATGCTTATGGCCTGGATGATGTTGAGACAACACAATTTGATTTAGACAATGAATTAAGTAGATCAGATGTTGAGAATAATCCTGAGATCTTTAATAATGTGAGATTATGGGATCCTAGACCGATTAAGACTACATTTAGTCAGCTTCAGGAATTAAGACAGTATTATAGCTTTGAGGATGTTGATATTGATCGTTACACTATAGATGGTGAATATAAGCAGGTCTTATTATCTGTAAGAGAGATGAATCAGGCTGGTCTGAATCCTCAGGCACAGACCTGGGTTAACCAGACCTTGAAATATACCCATGGTATGGGTGTTGCTATGGCAGATGTTAGTGCCAGTACTGCTCAGGGACTGCCAGAGATGTTTATAGAGGATATACCTCCAAGATCCAGTACTGATCTAGTTATAGATAATCCCTCTGTTTATTATGGTGAAAAAACTGATCAATATGTTGTTGTAAATAATCTTGAAGAAGAATTCCATTATCCAGATGGTGGAAATAATATTTATACCAATTATACTGGACATGGTGGAGTTCAATTGGATAGTTTTCTAAAAAGAGCATTATTTAGCATGAGATTTAATGATGTTCAAATAATGCTGGCTGATGATATATCTCCAGAATCAAGAATGATGTTTGATAGAAATATTCAGGAAAGAGTTAATAAGATAGCACCATTTTTAGAATTAGATGATGACCCATATCCTGTTGTTGCAGATGGTCAAATTTATTGGATCCAGGATGCTTATACATTCTCAAATAGATATCCTTATTCAGAACCTATCAATCAAAATATAAATTATATTAGAAATTCAGTGAAAATTGTTTTTGATGCATATGAAGGAGATGTTGATTTTTATATTGTTGAAGAAGACGATCCAATTGTAAACACCTATTCAAATATATTCCCGGATTTATTTAAAGATATAGATGAAATGCCTGAAAATCTGAGAGCTCATGTAAGATATCCAGTAGATTTATTCTCTATCCAGGCACAGGTCTTTAGTAGATATCATATGGAAAACCCAACAGTATTTTATAACCAGGAAGATGTATGGGATATACCAAATGAGAATTATGCAGGAAGTACTATTCCTGTAGAACCCTATTATATCTCAACTAGATTACCTGGGGAAGAAAATGTGGAGTTTACTTTAATGGTTCCTTTTACGCCATCAAATAGAAATAATATGGTTGCCTGGATGGCAGCTAGATCTGATGGTGAAAATTATGGAGAGATAAAATTATTTAACTTCCCAAGAGGAGAAATAGTCTATGGTCCTTCTCAGATAGAGTCGAGAATTGATCAGAATGCATATATTTCACAGCTCTTAAGTTTATGGGATCAGCAAGGTTCCAATGTATTGCGAGGGAATTTGCTTGTATTACCTGTTGAAAATTCTATAGTTTATATTGAGCCTATCTTCTTGCAAGCTGAAGCAGGTGCTTTGCCAGAATTAAGAAGGGTTATAGTTGCTTATGATGATCTAATAGCTATGGAAGAAACTTTACATGATGCCCTTAATGTTGTATTTGGTGAAGCTGAACCTACTCAAGAATTAGATGAAGAAGAACTTGAAGAGGAAGGTCTGGCTGATGTAGGTATAGATGTTGATGCAGATCCTGTAGAAGAAATTGAACCGACTGCAGAGGAAATTCAAGAGATGGAAGAGACTATGGATCCTGATGAAGATCCTGATCCAGAACCAATTGAAATCGAAGATATTGAAGATCCAGATTTAATTAATGAGATAGTAAATGTTTATAATCAGGCTCAAGAGGCTATCCAGCAGGGAGACTGGCAGAGCTATGGTCAGCAGATGGATAGACTTGAAGAATTATTAAGAGAGCTTGAGTCTGCTCAATAGGTTGGTTAATATGAAAATAAATAATTGGCTAGAAAATGTAAGGTCAGCAGGTTTAAAGGTTGGAATATTACCTGAGAACTTGCTGGCTCAATATAAAAGAGATTATGGCCGGCAGTTAAAGAATGCCGGCTCTCTTTTAGTATTTTTACAGCCTTATCCGGAATTAATGCCGCCTAATTTTGGTAAGTTAGACTATAACTTAAAGCTTTCAAAATATGCCAGAGGAGAAGATTATCACAATATATTAGAAGATAAAATTAAATCATTATCTACTAGTTTAATAAATAATTCAGAAGCCGAATTATCATGGATTGGTGTTGACAGCCATGATTTACCTGAAAAAAAGCTGGCTTATGAAGCCGGGCTTGGTGGAGTTGGTTACAATACTCTTTTAATAAATTCTGAGATAGGTAGCTATTCATTTATTGGTTTAATGGCCATAACTTCAAAAATTGAAGCAAATAAAGTTCAAAATGAAAATAATATTGATTGTGAAAGTTGTAAACTCTGTCAAAGACACTGTCCTGGTAATGCTTTATATTTAAAAAACGGGATTCCAAAATTAAATAAAGAAAAATGTATTAGTTATCTGACTCAAGAAAAAGGTGTTTTAGATCCTTCACAGGATAGATTAATTAAAAATAATTTTTGGGGCTGTGATATCTGTCAGCAAGTCTGCCCCTATAATAATGCTAAGACTGCTAGAAATATGAGAATCAAAGCAGCAGAAGGATGGTCTGGTATTAAGCAGATAGACCCAGAAAAAGTCATTAATTCATTTATTAATAAGAAAAATATTTATGATAAATATACATTTAACTGGAGAGGGAATAGAATTTTAGTCAGAAACTTATTAATTAATATGTCTAATATGAAATATAAGCAGTACAATAAAGTTATTCAGAGGTTAAAAGTTTCTAATTCTCCAATTATTGAGCATTATTTAAGTATTTATAATAAAATATAGTTGATCTTCAAGGAGGTTTTAATGGTATGCTGGATATAGTCATAGACGGAGAAAAATATAGTTTTCCAAAGGGTCTGGAATTAGCAGAGATTTACTCGAAAACTGATCTTCCTCATAATAGATTTGTTGCTGGTGTTATTGATAATGAACTTGTTAGATTAGATTATAAACCTGAAGATGATATAGAGATTAAAAGTATAAGTAGAGGCGAAGAATTAGGTAATAGGATATATCGAAGAAGTTTATTTTTATTGTTGGCCAAGGCAGTTTATGAATTATTTCCTGATTCTAGATTAAAAATAGAACATTCTTTGAGTAATGGTATCTACTGTGAACTTCTCAAAGGGAAACCATTGACCAGACATGATTTAAAAAAGATTAAAATTAGAATGAATAAATATGTTGAAAAAGATCTTCCTATAAAGAAAGAATATCTGGAAAAGGATGAATTAATAAAAATTTATCAGGATCAGGGATTTCAGGACAAAATAGATATATTATCACATAAGCCTGATGGGGGGAAAGCTGTAGTTTATAATCTTGATGGTTATTATGATTATTTTTTTTATGAACTGCTCCCAAGCGCTAAATATTTAGATAAATTTGATTTACATTACTCACTTCCTGGATTTGTTTTGTTATTTCCTCAACAGATTGATTCAGGTAAAGTTCCTGAATTTATTGATTCTCCAAAGTTAGCCAATATATTTATTGAATATGAAAGACTTGGAGAAATAATTGGAGTTGGGCATGTACACGATTTAAATAATATTATTAGAGAAGATGATAGCAAAGAAATAATCAGAATATCTGAAGCTATTCATGAGAAAAATATTGCTGATATTGCTGATAATATTTATGAGGAGATTGATACCAGGAGAGTAATCTTAATAGCTGGCCCGACATCATCAGGTAAAACAACATTCTCTCATAGACTGGCAACCCATTTAAGAATTGATGGTTTAAAGCCGGTTAATATTTCAATTGATGATTATTTTGTTAATAGAGAAGAGACTCCCCTGGATGAAGATGGCAATTATGATTTTGAAGCTTTAGAAGCTATTGATTTAGATTTATTTAATGAACATTTGATAAGATTATTACAGGGAGAAAATGTAGAATTACCTGAATATAATTTTGAAACCGGTGAAAGAGAATATAATGAAAATTATCTGCAAATTGAAGATGACCAACCAATTTTGATTGAAGGAATTCATGGTCTAAATGAGAGATTAACAGAAGTTATTCCGAAAAACCATAAATATAAAATTTATGTTAGTGCCTTAACCCAGTTAAATATGGATTATCATAACAGAATCCCAACATCTGATACCAGGTTTATTAGAAGAATAGTTAGAGATCATAAATATAGAGGGCATGATGCAGAGACTACAATTGAATGGTGGCCAAAAGTAAGAAAGGGAGAAGAAAAAAATATCTTCCCCTATCAAGAAAATGCTGATGTAATATTTAATTCTGCTTTAATTTATGAACTGGCTGTGCTTAAGAAACATCTTATTCCGCTATTAGATAGAATTGATAAATCAAGTCCAGCTTATTATGAAGCTGTTCGTTTAAAAGATTTAGTTGAGCCAATAGTTCCTATGCCAGAATTAACAATACCACCGATTTCTGTTTTAAGAGAGTTTATAGGTGGAAATTCTTATCGGAGATAAGAGTTATAAATATATTCCTTAATATCCTGCCAATTATCAACTCTTGCTGTATATTCGTTTTCAGTTGCATTAAGATTATGATCTCTAGTGAATAATAAAGCCGGGATACCAGCAGATTTAATTTCTTTAACATTATCCAGATGATCATCGATAAATATTTTCAAATTTTCATTTAAAGCTAATGGTGCTTTATCTTCATCATGATATAGTTTATCATAAGGAATGTTATTTCTATTTAACCATTTTTCAGTTGTCTCTCTAAATTCTTCATGGCGAGCAGTTATTAAAATGATTTTATGGCCCTGGTTTTTCAAATTTTTTAAAAAGTCAATAGCTTCCCGATAAGGTGGAACTGAAGAAAAGATTTTATCTTTATTTTTATTTAGAAATTCTTCTATAACAGAATCTGGTAGGTCATAGGCTTCTCTAAAATCATAGCTATTAGAAACTTTCTGGGCTTTATCACCAAAGTGATCTCTAAATGACTTATGCCAGATATTATTTTCATTATTTCCTTCATCTGTGAGAACTCCATCAATATCAAAACCGAACTTATACAAAATAAAAACCTCCATTTAATAGTTTACTTAAAAATATATTATCATGGTTTCATTTAAAATTCCAATATAAAATAGTATAATAATTAAGAAGAGGTGTAATTAATGGAGAAAGATATAGATGAAAAATTAAATTTTATAATTGATAGATTAGCGGAAAAGTATCCGAAGCCAGAGACAGAACTAAACCATAAATCTCCTTTTGAGCTTCTGGTAGCTACTATTCTATCTGCTCAGACAACAGATGTACAGGTTAATAAAGTAACTGAGGATCTCTTTGAAGAATATAATAATCCTGATGATTTTGCTAAATTGAGCCCTAATGATTTAGCTGATAAAATAAAATCTATAGGTCTTTATAGAAATAAGAGCAAGTTTATTGTGGAAAGTAGCAGAATTATTCTATCTGATTTTGATGGGCAGGTTCCAAGAAACTTTTCAGATTTATTGAAACTGCCTGGTGTTGGCAGAAAAACAGCAAGTGTTGTTTTAGTTGGTGCTTTTTCAACTCCGGC
>CAYONR010000042.1:0-10745 GCA_964405365.1 uncultured Halanaerobiaceae bacterium | reverse complement strand
CTATTCTTCCAGCTCCCTGCTTAAATATTGAAAATTAGCTTCAAGCCAGGCAAGATCTTCCGCCTGGGATTCTAAATAACTAAGATAATTACTTTCATGTTCAGCATATAATTCTATCCTTCTATCCTGATATTCAGCTTCTAATTCATTTCTCTTTGCTTCAATCTTTTGATTCAACTGCTCTTTTCTGGCAGCCTGGTACTCAGAAAATTCCTGCTGAAGCTCCATGGCTTCATCATAGATATCCTCTCTTAAATCAGTTTCAAAGCTGCCCCTCACGGCTTCAACCTGTCTCTCGACTTCACCTTCAATCTCGGCAAGCCTTGCACGAATTTCAGCCTCCCTGGCTGCAGTCATGTCAAGAACCCTCAGTTTTACCTTTAAATTCAATAATTCAGCCCGATGTTCCGAAAGCAGTTCTCTTCTAAAACTTCTAAGTGAAGCAAGTTCATCTTCTGAAAGTCCGACCTCAAGATCGACAATCCTTTGATTTATCTCCTGTTGCTTCTCGAGAATCTGGCTCTGAATCTCATTCTGCCTCTCTGCAGCATATTCCTCTAACTCCTGCTTCTGACTTCTCTCCAGGGCATCGAGGCGATTCTGAATATTTCTCTCTCCAATTAAATGATATTGATCAGCCAGCAGTTTTTTCCTCTCTTCAAGAAAGAAAAGTTGATTTGACTGACTGAGCTTCAAGCTATCCTGAACATTTGCAAGTCGCAGATCAGATTCCGTTCTTTTCGCTTCTAGAAAACTTTTATAATTTTCATGAGTAGTTCTATCAGCCCCAGAAACTTCAAGCTGGAAAGCAGCCCTTTCAGGTTGAAATGCTGTCATCTGAACGTAATTAAAAACAACAGCACCACCGGCAAAGATAAATGCCAGGGCAGCAAAGAATAATATATATTTCAAGACAATATTATTGCGTATATTTAATTTTCTCTTTTCTGCTTTTTTATCTCCCATAATAAAAACTCCTCATCAACAGGAAGATTATTATTTTAAACAAAAAACAGCCCGGAACCCGACAGCACTGCCGGCCCGGGCCTTGAGATTTTAATTACTCAATCATCTCAATTAATTCAGGGGTAAGGTCGTAGCCACCGTATAAAACATTCTGACCATCAAGAACTACAGAAACCCCTTTCTCTTCGGCCAGTTGATTTAATAATCCCTCAATATCTGCTAAAACTTTTTGAATTAACTCCTGCTCACGCTGAGTTAACTCTTGCTGATATTGCTGTAAAAGCTGTTGTTGTTCTTCCTGGCTAAGATCATCAGCTTCAGCCTCCAGTTCAGCTTGCATTTCCTGAGCTTCTAAATTTAACTGAGCCTCAGCTTCAGCCTTATCTGGATGAACCTCAAATACTTCCTGTAAATTCACAAAGGCTATCTCACCTTCTGCAGCTGCTGGTGCAGCCATAAAGAAACCTACTGCCAGTACTAAAACTGAAATCATCATAACTTTGCTAATCCTATTCATTACTAAATATTCCTCCTTGTGTAGTAACACCTTATTAAATCCTATATTATATTATACTATCTTTGAGCAATAAATTCCAGCCTAATCTAGAATGTCTGACCAAAACTTAAATGTGGTGTTCCTGACCAGCCTTTATCCCAGGCGTAGTCTAATCTTAACTGACCAAGAGGTGTATTAAGCCTAACTCCAAGACCAACTGAATGATCTGTGCCTGAGAACTGCAAGCTTTCTTCGTGGTCCCAGACTCTACCGGCATCACCAAAAACCACACCCTGAACATTATCTATCATCTGTAATCTGTATTCGAGATTAAATAATGCCTTATTATCGCCTGATCTAGGCCCATAACCTCTTAATGTATCTGGACCACCTATTCTATATCTTTCTGTAGAAGGAAGCGCAGTATTACTAAAGCCAGTATCCAATCTTAAAGCAACAGCGTGGTCATCTCTAAATCCATGAAAATAACGGCGATTATCTGTGCCATATTTAATAAATTCACTATCTCCGCCGATTATATAACCAGCAAATTCTGATGAAACTCTATCGATTCCTCCAGCCTGTGGGAAAACAGGATTGTCTCTTGTATCCCTTTCACCTGTAAGAGTTATACTTCTTGTTATCCAATCATCATCTAAGTTTCTTTCATTTTTAAATCTAAATTCACCATCCCAGGTCTCAGTTACAGGGTGTCCCAATGTTGTCGTGAAGCCCCTAACTCTATTCCCAGTAGAACGAACCTGATCATAAATATTAAATCCTAAAGATAAATCTGTTCCATCAACATGGGGCTCTCTAAACCCTAGATTATATTCCCTCTGATCTCCTAATTGTACATTAAAAGACAGAGTTTGTCCTCGCCCAAGAAAATTTCCCTCCTGAACATCAGCAAAAGCAAACCAGTTACCTTCGCCTTCTCTTCCCTGACGATAACCGCCTCCAAGATTTAAGCTTCCGGTATTACCTTCTTCCATTTCTAAAACTAAATCAGCCCGATTATTTTCTTCATCAACCATGACTAAATCTGGATAAATATCTTCAAAAAATTCAAGCCTAAATAAATCCTGATAACCCTGCTGAATCTTATTAAAGTTTACTGGGTCTCCAGGTTCAATATCAAACTCTCTTAAGATTACATAGTCTCTGGTCTTCTCATTTCCTTCAAGCCTTATCTCATTTAAATAACCTATGTTAATCTGAATATCTAAGACTCCATCAGGACTTATATCAACATCATCAAACCTTGCCAGGGCATAACCATCCTCCTGAAAACGGAAACGGAGTTCAGAAATACCAGAATTCAGTCTTTCAACATTTAATATTTCTCCCTCAACAATCCCAAGTTCTTCTAAAACATCATCTCTGGCATATACGTCATCTAAACCAGTTATATTTATATCAGTTAAAACAGGAAATTCCTGGACCTGAAAAATTGCTACCAGTCCATCTGCTGTACTCTGAAAATTAACATTTATATCTTCAAAATAACCTAAATCATAAACTGCTTCCATATCTTCACGCAATTGAGTCCGATCATACTCTTCACCAATCTCACTCTCGACAACTGCCATGATCTCTTCTTCAGATACATTCTCATTGCCTTCTATTACTATATCTGCTAAAATATCTTCTGCACGTACCTCTTCAACACCTAAAGCCATTGTGAAAATTAATGTCATTATTAAAATCCCTAATACATACTTTTTCATCAACTTAATCCTCCTTTAACTTCCTAGAATTCAATCGTCGTTTCAATAGAAAGCGAAAATTCACCTGGTCCATAAAAAGTTCCATCAAGGACTGTTCTATCTGTTATATCATATTTAAATGAAATCTCTGTATCCTGTTCATCAGCCCGTATTCTGCTTGAACCTTCAATATATAACCTATCTGTTAAATTTTTGCCTATATAAAGTGATACTTCCTGATCCCAGCCTAACTCATGGGTTACAATTTCAAACCTATCAAGCTCAAAAGCACTCCTTATCTCACTCTGGATATTACCAATTATCTCAAGCTGAAAAGTATCACTTAGAAAACGGAAAAACTCCTGCTGGGCTATCTGGAAAATATTTAAATCTTCACCGGCAAGTGCGCCACCAATCCCACCTCTCCTAGCAAGCAAAGCCAGAATTTCTTGTTCTTCCATCTCAGGGTCAGATACAAAACTCAAATTAAGGTTGGTAGCCAGGCCATCAAGCCTTACAAATACATCTGTGTTTTCAGCTCTGGTAGATGCCCTGACTGTTACATCAGGTATTATACCCTGTCGCCTCCTAAAATTAAGTCTGGCAGTATCAAGAGTAAAGCGGTTATTATAGAAGAAGATCGTTCCCTGATTTGAAGAAATCTGTCCATCTATCTGGAATTCATCCTGATAAAGGACTCTTAGGTCGCCCCGTTGAATTAAAATTTCAGCATTTTCATGATTGAAATAATTATTACTCCCTATTCTTAGCTGAAGATCAATTTCAGGCTGAAATCTCACTTCTTCAAATGGATCAAAGTCCTCTTCAACATTTTCTTCCGGGGCAAAACCTTCAGGAACTACAGCCATTAAATTTTTTATTGTTATCTCTCCACCGATAAGTGGTTCATATAATGGACCTGAAAAAGTTATACCCCCATCAATTTCAGCTGAACTTCCTATATATTCAACTGGAACTGTATCGCCAGTCAGTTCTAACTGCCAGAAATTATCCTGATCAACCAGATTTATCAATCCAGATAGATCAAAAATACCACCATCATAACTCCCTGAAAAATCATTCAACTCTACCTGATTGCCGATAAAGTTAAGATAACCATCCAGAGACATTGTTTCTGGTTGACCAAAATCTAATTCATCAAGGCTTAAATATAGCTGACCATCTAGATTAGGATTTTCTATACTCCCAATAAAGTCTACCTGGCCATCAAGGCGCCCCTCAACTAAATCAACCCCTGGAAAAAATCCAGCAATCGGGTTAAGTGGAAAGTCGTTTGCTCTAAACTGAAAATTACTCTCTTCTGGACTTGGAATATTGACTTTGCCATCTAGTCTGATATTTTCTCCAGTTGCAGCAATTAACTCCTGTTCGACTGCCAGGCTATTCTGGATATCTCCAGCTACTCGGCCTGATATCTCACTTAAAAGATATTGATTAATCTCAAAATCTCTAATAGTAGTTTCTAAATCCACCTCAGGTCCATCAAGGGGGCCATAAACAGTACCTATCACTTCAAGGTCACCATCTATATTAACATCTGGACCTAAAAATTCACAGAGCCAGTCGAAACCTAAATCTATTCCTACCAGTGAAAGATCATATTCTTCTCCAATCTGGCCAAGTAAGTTTAACCCGCCCAGATCAGAAACATCGCTGTCAGCATCAATATCAACTGCAATTAACCAGTCATCAATATCTCCAGTAATTTCTACCTGACCACTAAAATAATATTCAAGGGGTGGGACATCTAACTCAAGCGTTTCAATAAAATATGGAAGATCTACCCCCTCAAAATTAACCTGCAGATCCAACTCACCCTCATTTAATATATTATCAACTTTTCCAGTAATTATAAAGTCACCTGAACCAGGCTCCCAGTTAATTCCTTCAGTCAATAAATCCCCGTCTTCAAATTCTGCTCGGCCATTTAAACGACCAAGATTATACTCTTCATATATTAAATCTATAAGTTCAAGATCTGCATAAACCCAGGGATTATCGTAATTCCCACCGGCTTCACCAGATGCAGACAAACGACCCTCAATATTATCAAAATCCGAACCATCCAGATTCGATAAGCGATAATTATCCAAAGCATAATCTATATAAAAAACATCACTAAATTCTCCATGTTCTATCACAAATTCTGCTTGTTCCTTCTCCATCCTCAAATCTATAACCTGGAACGGCTCTCCTGGGGACCAGTAAAAATCAGAACTACTATTTTCAAATTCGAAATATTCATCACCAATCGGCAAAGAAGTACTTCTGGATCTGGCTGATGCATTGACTGATGGAGCATTTAATTTACCACCTAATTCTACATAACCACTAACATCTCCTAACAGTGGCAATGAAATTCCAAAAATATCATTGATATATTCATAGCTTAATTCATTTATGTCAAGTCTGGCATCAATTAATGGCATACTGTCTTCGCCATTAATAAGTGGAGAAAAATCAAGTGTTCCATCTGCTACTATCTCAGTTGTTCGACTTGTAAAATCAAGATTTTCTACATATAAAACTTCTTCACCAGGACTATAATTAAGGTGCCCATGGCCATCAGAAACTTTCAGACCAAAAATTTCAGCTTCAGTTAACCAGAGTTCAAGATCTAATTCTGGTTCTGAAAAACTGCCATGAATACTGCCTGCTACTTTTGAATCTCCCTGGATACCCTGTTCAATACCGGCAAAACCAGCGATTTCTTCTAGAACCAAATCATTTAAAATCAATTCTAGATCTAATTTTTCTTCATGTAAATCTATTCCTCCAGCAAGATCAAATTTACCTGCTAAACTATCTCCTCTAACTGGGCCAACCTCAAGATATCCATCTTTCAACCAAAAGTTTACCAGAGGAGAAGCAATAGAATAATCATTAATATTTATCTCTTCAGCGAACAGCTGTCCTGATAATATTAGATTATCAAAATCAAAACCCTTGCCTGCACCAAATAATTCTCCAGAAAACTCATCTTCAGCAATAAACTCTAATTCCTGATCAAGTAAACTCTTAATTGTATGAATCCTAAATTCTTTAATTTCAAGGTCGAAACTATATTCTTCAGTTTCAGCAATATAATAACCACTACCGATAATTTTATCAGCAATATTTAAACTGCTAATCTGCAATTCATTATTCTGCCACGCTATATCAATTGTCCCTGCATAATTTATCTCAGAATCAACTAGTTTAAGCTCAAATAAATCAACATCACCTTCAAACCAGAAATTTTCGTTCTGATAACCTCCTGACAGGTTTATATCAACTGGTAATGGACCTGCCAATAAGTTTTCAAGTTCGTCTTTTAATTCCCTGGCCTGTTGGTTGTTATCAGCTAAAATATTTAAATATTGATATAAATTTTCTGTTTCTGTTTCAAGATCCAGATAAACTTCAGGGCCGACTTCAGTTAAATCAATCTGCCCGTTTAGTTCGATTTCATCATCAAATAAACTAAATTTAAGTTCAGGAATTAACAATTGATTTTCTTCCAGGCTGAAGCTAAACTCCTGCCTCAACTTTTTTATTTCCAATTTTTCTGTAATCTTTTCATGCTTAAAGTTCATACTGCTAAAATCTGTCTCTCCCTGCACAAGTAAACTCCTCAAACCACCAGCATCACCTGAAACAGAAAGGTCTATAGCCTGACTTCCATAAAGTTCAAGCTCACTTATTTCATATCTTCCGCCTATCCTATCAGCCCATCTATTAAACTGGCCTGCTGATGGAAACTCAAAATTACTATCTACACTCCAGGTACCTCCATCTAGCCCTGCAGTCAAGTTCCCTATTAGTGTTAATTCAGGAAGTAATAGTTCTTCCCATTCTTCATCATCATAGATCATCTTCTCAATCTCAATATTATTTAGATCAATTGCTCCAGCAAAATTAGTTCTCATCTGTCTTTCATCTTCAATAATAAGTTCAAAGGTTTCAGGTCTAATATTTACTGAAGGACCACCTTCATTATAATTAATTGAGCCACCTTCAACTATAATTCCTGCTCCAACAGGTAAAAAAGGCAAAGTTTCCCAGATGGTAGCAGGATCAAAAACTGTTGGCTCATCTAATTCAACTTTATCAAATTTCAATAGATCTCTTCCAGGCAGATCCAGATCAATATCTGGTTCAACTAACCTGGCTTTACTTACACTATTAGCAAGAGAATTTGCCAGATCAAATCTAAGGTCTTCCTGAAATAAATTAGAGATAAAAATTCTTAAGTCATAATATAATTCCATTTCTTCCAGTTCAAATTCAAACTGATTATCCCTATCTTTAACAGTGAGATCCTTAAAAGCAATTCTATTAATCGGAAAAAGTGAAACTTCTTCGTATTGAATATCAATATTTAAGGCAGATTCGATTCTCAACAGAGTAAGAAGCTGCCATTCTGCAAACTGTCCTGTCTGATAAAGATGATAAGGGACGGCCATTATTAAAAAGAGCAGCAGCAAAATTATAAATATTTTTTTCCAGCTCAATTTATAGCCCCCCTCAAACATGAAATTAACCTGGACCGAGCGGCGAGGGGCTGCTCCAGGCTAGAAATATAATTGCAGCCTTTTTTAATTCCGCCCTGGATTAAATGATTCAGTATCAGCAGATGTTGCTCTATTTGAATCTCTATACGATTCATAACCTTCATAATCTCTATATTCCTCATCACTATCCTGGTCTGGATCTTCAATCATAAAATCAAGATATAAATTCCCCTCTAAGACATAATCTGTCTCAATTATTTCTCTCAAGGGATCTCCTTCTATTTCATCTACTGGAACTTCTTCAGGAGTCTCCTGATTATTTGGACCAGGCCTTCCGTTATCTTCATCTTCTGTTTCCGGTTCTTCCACATCAGGCTCTGATTCAGCTTCCTCCTCTTCCTCAAAGCCAGGTGCAGCCGGAAAACCAGGATAAATTTCTAAAACTAAATCGTTATTTCTAGGCCTATTAATAAATGCTTCTAACTGTTCTTCGAAGCTAGTAAAACCAATAGCAGTTGCGCTTAAATCTTCTTCATAAAAATCAAAATCATTGCTCCCATAATTATAATAGCCAAAACCATCACCACTTATTAATGACATGCTGGTTGGTCCTGGCTCCATATCTTCCGGCAGAGAAACAGTAAATTCAAGATCAAAAGCCTCCTGTCTATAAGGCCTTAATGCAATTTTAATATCAAGATTATCACCAGGATATATCTCATCCTCATTCTGTATCTCTAATTTCTCAATAAGAGCAACGTCTATAGAGTCCTCAACATCAACTGAAAAATTGATATCTATTAAATTAACATCAACAAATGAGTTCTGATTAATTAACCTTATCAATTCCTGTAATTCAACCAGGCTTCTGCTGGCAATATCATCTCTGCTATAAAATATATTCTCTCTTTCGATTGAAAGTCCTGGAAGATTATTACCCATTATTTCAATTTTGGTTTTAGCCAGCCCAGAACCAATTCTATCTAGCCCTGTATCTATAGATTGTAATGCAATAGTAGGTACTAAAGAAGTTAATAACTGCTCATCATTTATAATCTGGACAGCAATATTGCTTTCTCTACCTCTATCGAGATCATTAATATCAACACTAAATGGCACTACTTCTGGAAAAACATCCAGTTCAGCACCAATACCTGCCCCTCTATCCTGGCGGACCATACCAAGGGGTCTTCTTATTGGCGAACCTAATTTAAATGGCTGTTCCCCAGGTATTATCTGACTAATTCTAGCCTGGGACAAGAAAAAATTAACCTCACCTCTATTGGTGAAGGGATGGCCGAATGCCAGGATCTCAGAACCACTTCGATAGGTTAATGTACCAATCGATGCTAAATTAATATCTCCTCTAGCCATCTGAACTGCAATAGAACTTCCTGGCTGAAGATCAGGATAATACTTATCATCTGGATCAGTCTCATCGCCTCCAGGTATGACTTTAAAATCTGCAGACATATAATTATCTAGATCAGATTCCAGACGATCTAAGCTTCTACCTGAAAGACCACTAATCATAATAGGAGTTTTAAGTTCAGGAAGCTCTTCCATATCACCAAACTCATATTTTTCTCCAGAATCAAGAATATCAAGCATCTCTTCTATTGGAGTTGCCAGGACATATCTGTTTTCCCCCTGGAACCAGCCATAAGCAATCGCCCCAATTATTTTATCATCAATATAAAGAGGGCTTCCGCTCATACCGGAAGCAACACCATTAGTCTCTTCAATCTTTTCACCTTCAAGTCTAACCAGAATGAAATTTCGGCCTGGTTCATAATTTCTCATCAGATCAATAATTTCAAATTCAAATTCTTCTATCTCAGTACCTCTAAAAACTGTCCGCCCATAACCTCTTTCCCCTGGAGCCAGATCATTAAACGGCATAGTAGCAGACGCCACTGGCAGGGTAATAAGGAAAAACATGAGCAGAACAGTTAATGGAAGTAATATTCTTTTCTTAAACAAAGATATCAAACCTTTCTCAGCCTAAAATGCCGATTTATTTATAAGCTTTCTTTTTTCTAAATAATACATCCTTTAACTCATCAATCTCTTCTATAGCCTGACCTGTACCTTTAGCAACACAGGTTAAAGGATCATCGGCTAAGAATACCGGTATTTCTGTCTCCTTACTTATCAATTTATCAAAGTTATCTAGTAAAGAGCCTCCTCCGGTCATAATTACACCTGTATCCATAATATCTGAAGCCAGTTCTGGCGGAGTCTGCTCCAATACGCTTCTTACAGCCTCAATAATTGTAGCAACACTTTCACTTAATGCTTCCTGAATCTCAGAGGCAGATATTTCAATATTTCTGGGAAGTCCTGACATTAAATCCCGACCTCTAATATCCATAGTTTTATCTTCAATAACCATAGCAGAACCGATCTCAAACTTAATCTCTTCAGCAGTCTTCTCGCCGATTACCATATTATATTTCTCTCTAACAAAGCGACAGATATCTCCATCTAGCTGGTCTCCACCCATTCTTAAAGACTCGCTTACAACAATACCTCCGAGGGAGATAACAGCTATCTCTGAAGTTCCTCCACCGACATCAATAATCATACTTCCAGTCGGTTCAGCCACTGGCATTCCAGCACCAATAGCAGCAGCTAATGCCTCTTCAATCAAATAAGTTTTTCTAGCACCAACCTGATTACAGGCTTCTTCAACTGCCCTTCTCTCAACTTCTGTAATTCCTACTGGAATACAGACCATGACTTCAGGTTTAAATATCGGTCTTTTACTAACTGTTTTTTCTATAAAATGCTTGAGCATCATTTCTGTAACTTCAAAATCAGCTATGACCCCATCTTTAAGTGGTCTAATAGCAACAATATTTCCAGGGGTTCTTCCTAACATTCTTCTGGCTTCTGTACCAACAGCCAGCGGTTTATTATTATCTTTATTTACAGCTACTACAGACGGTTCCTGTAAAACAACACCTTTTCCTTTTTGATATACCAATACATTTGCAGTTCCCAAATCAATCCCTATTTTTTGCGAAAAGTTAAACATAATATTTTATAGTCCTCCTA
>CAYONR010000041.1:4766-10924 GCA_964405365.1 uncultured Halanaerobiaceae bacterium | reverse complement strand
GCTCCATCTTATGAGCATTTAATCTATAATATTGGAGGCAATATTGTGGATACAGTAATTAAGAGAGGTTTTGTAGTCCATAAGAAAGATGATTTATATTATGAAAAGAATAATTTTATAAAGGGTGATAAATAATGGCTTTCGCAGATTTATCTTTAAAGGAATTTTCAGAAGAAGTTGGTTCTAATAAACCAACACCTGGCGGTGGTAGTGTTGCTGCTTTATCTACTGCATTAAGTTCTTCTTTATTAAAAATGGTGATAGTCTTAACTAAAGATAATAATGAATTAGATTCTTTTAAATCTGATCTTAATAAAGATATTAAAGATGCTTTTCATTTAATGGATAAAGATAGCGATAGTTTCAATAAAGTAATGAAAGCTTTTAAAATGCCAAAAGAAACAGAATTAGAAAAGAAAAAAAGAAAAGAAGCTATCCAGGCCGGGCTTAAAGAAGCGAGTTTAACGCCACTGGATACTATGAAATTAGCTTATAAACTAATTGAAGTTTCTATAAAAGTTGCCAGGCACGGTAATAAAAATGCAGTTACAGATGCAGGTGTTGCAGGATATATGGCTTTTTCTGCATTGCAAGGTGGATATTATAATGTAATTATAAATACTGCATCAATAAAAGATGGAAAGTTTGTTGAAACTACAGAAAAAGAAGCAAATAAAATGTTAGAAAGATCAAAATCGTTATTAGAAGATTTAAATGACATAGTAATTAACACAGTATCATAATTCCATTATATAACCATTAAAATAGTGAAAAAAAGCAATTTTATATAAACCTTCGTAAAATAAGTATTTTGCGAAGGTTTATTATTTTTTACCTAAAATCTATCTTATATCTATATATTAGAGAGTATTATTCTAATGGTATTTTAATTTGCTGTCCTGGTCTTAAATCACTATTAGGCAAATTATTAATTTCTTTAATTTTAAAGATAACCTCTCTTAAATCAGTGTTTGAACTATAATACTGCCTGGCTATATGCCATAGAGTATCACCGTTTTTTACAATGACTTTTTCTATTTCAAGATCAGCTTGATAAATCATATTATTAGAAGTATTATTTAAAGATTTCTCTCCAGATAAAATTGATGGACTAAAATAAACAATAGTCATAGTTAAAGTGATTAGCAAAACTAGAACTAGAAATAAATTATTATGATTTTTCATTATGATATAATCCCCCTTTAATCTTCAATACGAACTTTAGTTTAGTACTTATGTTCAATTATATCAGAACGCTAGTTCATGTTCAACCCTTATTTCATTAAATTGTGAACTATTGTTTGTTAAATTTATTATTATATGATATAATATTACTATCAATTATTATCAATTGGAGGGATAATATGAATGATCTCAGTGATAGACAAAAGCAAATTTTAGAACATATTATAGATGAATATAATACTAAAGGTTATCCACCTTCTGTAAGAGAAATTGGTAAAGCAGTTGGATTAAAATCACCAGCTTCTGTTCATAATCATCTCAAAACTTTGGAAAAATTAGATTATATAAAGAGAGATCCTGATAAGCCAAGAGCTATTGAAATTTTAAAGGGTAATAAAGAAAAAATTAAAACTGAAGAAATAGTAAATATCCCTATATTAGGCAAGGTAACTGCTGGTGTTCCAGTCTTATCTGAAGAAAATGTAGAAGATTATTTTCCACTTCCGATTAATTATTTTAAATCAGGTAATAACGATGTTTTTATGTTACAGGTAGATGGACAGAGCATGATTAATGCCGGTATTCATGATGAAGATTATGTTATCGCTAAAGAAACTAAACATGCTAATAATGGAGATATTGTAATAGCTTTATTAGAAGACGAAACTACCGTTAAAAGATATATTAAAAAATCTGATTATATTGAATTAATACCAGAAAATGATGAATTTGATACAATTAAAACTACTAACGTTAAAATATTAGGTAAGGTTATTGGGCTTTTTAGATCAATAAATTAACTAAAAATAATATTAATAATAAAAAAAGGTTGCCCCGACTAGATTATTTATTGGGACAACCTTTAACTTCTATATTTATTAAAAAATAAAATCTGATATTAAATTACCTGTCTTCCTCAATTCATTAATAGCTCTAAATTTGTGTCCTTGTTCGTAATAATTTACTCCTAATAATAAACGGGTATATTGATTATTTTCTATATCTAATGATTTATTTAAATTTTCATGAGCCTCTTCGTATCTTTTTAATTCAATTAATGCTGCAGATTTATAATTAAGAGGCCAAATATTTTCAGAATCTTTTTCAATAATTTTATCAAAATAATCAATAGCTTCATTGTATTCATCAAATATTACATGATAAAAAGCATGATAATTTAAATATAAAATTTTGTCTTCTTCTTGATTAATTTTATTGATTTCTTCGGTGAACATCACGTCAAATTCATTTCTAGAAAAATCATCTTGAAATTGATCTAAAATTTCCATAGTTTCATTAATCATACCTAGATTAGCCATAGAAATAGTCTTGTAATAATTGTTAGCTAATGAGTTAGGATTATCATTATATCTAATTTCAGCTTTTTCATAGTGTTGATTCCAATAATCTCCAGCTGCCAAAACAGTAGCTGAAAAAAATATCAGGACACAAATTATAGTTATTATAAGTAATTTATTATTTTTCAAAAGTAAATCATCCTTTAAAATATATTGCTTTTTTTCAATCTTTCTAAGGCCTCTTCTATTCTGCTTTCATTAACTGTTAATGCAATTCTAACATATTTGTCGCCTTCATCGCCATAACCAATTCCAGGGGTAAAAAATACTCCAGTTTTCTCAAATACTTCTTTAGAAAACTCTTCGCCACTTGAATAGTTATCTGGAATTTCAGCCCATATATAAAAAGTAGCAGTATTTTTATTTATGTTCCACCCTAATTCATTAAAACCAGAAACAATTTTATCTCTTCTTTTTCTGTAAATATCACAGGTGTTTTCGATTGCAGATTCATTTTCATTTAGAGCCGTGATTGCTGCTTTTTGAATTGCCTCAAAAATCCCCGAATCAATGTTAGTTTTAATTCTTCCTAAAGCATTTATAATTTTTTTGTTACCAACAGCCCAACCAACTCTCCATCCAGTCATATTAAAACTTTTTGATAAAGAACCAAATTCAATTCCAACATCCCTTGCTCCTTCAACTTCTAAAAAACTTAAAGGTTTGTTATTTTCATAATAAATCTCAGAATAAGCTGAATCATGAGCTATAATAAAATCATATTTTTTTGCATATGATATCATTTCACTAAAAAATTCTTTATTTGCTGTAGCTGCAGTAGGATTATTAGGATAATTCAAGAATAATAATTTAGCTTCTTTTAATATCTCTTCATCTACAGAATCTAAATCTACTAAAAAGTTATTTTCTTTATTCAAAGGTAACTTTTCAACTTTACCTCCTGCTAATAATGAGGCAGTATTATAAACTGGATAACCTGGATCAGGTACTAAAGCATAATCCCCTTGATTAATATAGCAAAAAGGTAAATGAGCAATGCCTTCTTTCGAACCAATTAAAGAAATAATTTCTTTGTCTGGGTCCAGATTAACTGAAAATCTATTATTATACCAGTTAGCTACTGCATTTCTGTATTCATACAAACCTTCATAAGACGGATAACTATGGTTTGATGGATCCTTAACTGCTTCTATCATACTATCGACAATATAGTTAGGTGTAGGTTGATCTGGATCACCTATTCCAAAACTAATTACATCAACTCCATCTTCTTTAGCTTTATTAATCATTTTATCAATTTCTGCAAATAAATATGGTGGCAAATTCTTAACTCTTTTAGACTCTTCCATTATTAACACCTCTTAAAATAATTTGTTGTTAATCTCTATTATACATTAACTTTACCATCAAAAACAAGTCTAGATTCACCTTTAATATAAACTCCATCATTATTCCAGTTAACTTCTAAATTACCTCCAGGCAATTCAACTAAAGCTTTATTATCTACTAGATTATTTAATGAAGCCGCAACAACTGTTGCAGCTGCTCCTGTGCCACAGGCCAGTGTTGCTCCAGCGCCACGTTCCCAAACATTTAATTTAATTTTATTCCCCGCTATTACCGTTGCAAATTCAACATTTGTCTTTTCTGGAAATAGTGGATGATTCTCAATTTTAGCTCCTATATCTTTCCAGCTTAATTCCTTAATATTTTCATCTATAAAGATGACAGCATGAGGATTTCCCATTGATATCATATTAAATTCAAACTCTTTCTCATCAATAATAATCTTGTGATTTAGGATATATTGATCTTTTTCTATTTCAGGTAAATTAATAGCTAAATTTTTATTCTTTAATTCTGGATTTCCCAAATTAACACTAATAACTGAAGTTTTATTATCTTTACTATAATTTATTATCTCTGGAATGATCTTGCCCGCTTTTGTTTTTAAGTTTAATTTCTCTTTGCTAGATAAATCATACTCTTTAATATAATGAGCAACACACCTAATCCCATTTCCACACATTTCTGCTTCAGACCCATCAGAATTATGAATTTTAACTTCAAAATCATAACTAGAATCTTTCAACGAAAGAATTTCTAAAATTCCATCTGCTCCAACTCCAAACCTTCTTTTACAAATATATTTAATCTTTTCTTTATCATCAAATTTAACTTTTTCTTCTCTATTATCTACTACTAAAAAGTCATTTCCTAAACCATGCATTTTAGTAAATTTGAATTCCATTTTGATTCATTCCTTTCAAAATAATTAAACTTGTTACAGGCTGATTTAATAATATATGTTAATAAATCTTTTTCATTCCAATTATCTGGATTAAGCCAGATATTTTTAGAATTCCTTCTTAAAAATGTTAACTGTCTCTTAGCTAAATGCCGGGAACCCTGTTTAATATTTCTTATAGCTATTTCTTTATCAATTTGTCCATCAAAATATCCTTTTATCTCTTTATACCCAAGTGCCTGACTGGCAGTTCTTCCTGGGTTATGATTATCAAATAGATACTTTACTTCTTCAATCAATCCTTCTCCAATCATCTCGTCTACTCTATTGTTTATTTTATTATACAGAGTTTTTCTATTTCTTTTAATTGCAAATTGCAAAAAATTATATCGACTTTCTTTTCTATTCTGTCTAAATTCAAAATAGGTTCTGGTTCTTCCAGTCATATGAAAAATTTCAATAGCTCGGGTAACCCTTCTGGTATCATTAGGATGTATTCTTTCAGCATATTCAGGATCTATCATTTTCAAGTAATTATGCAATTTAATTTTATCGATATTTTTAAGTTTTTCTTTATATTTTTTGCGGAAATCACTGTCAGGTAGATAAGGTAACATAAATCCTTCAACAACTGCTTTAATATACATGGCAGTTCCGCCAACTATAATTGGAAGTTTTCCTCTCCTGATTATTTCATTTATTTTTTGATCTGCTAGCTTTTTATACTTAGCAACGGAAAACTCTTCATCTGGCTTACATATATCTATTAAATGATGAGGTATTTCTGCTTGAATATTCTTAGAAACTTTATCAGTACCAATATTCATGTATTTATAAATCTGCATTGAATCAGCAGAGATTATTTCTGCATCTAAAAGTCTGGCTAATTTAATGGAAAGACCGGTTTTACCACTTGCTGTTGGTCCAGTAATTATCAATAAATCTGGTTTCTTAATCATATCTTTCCACCTTCTGCTTTAATTCATCAAGAGAAAAATTTATAATGATTGGTCTATAATGGGGACAATAAAAGGGGTTAGTTGTTTTAAATAAATCTTTTATTATTTTTCCCATTTCAGAATCCGAAAGATATTTACCTTCTTTGACAGCTTTTCTGCAAGAATTATATTTTAATAGTTCATCTACTAATTCATTACTTTTAGCAATTTTAGTGGTCTCTAATAAATGATTAATTAAATCATTTATACTTTCTTCAGGATTTTTATCTTTAATAAAATCTGGTACAGAAGTTACAGCATATTGAGATGGGCCAAATTCATCAATCTCAAAGCCAAATTTATTAAGATCACTTAGAATTTCACTTAATATCTCTTTTTCCTGGGCATTTAAATTTAATTGGATAGGGGTTAATAGCATTCTGCTATCATTTGTTTTATTATTAATTG
>CAYONR010000041.1:0-4666 GCA_964405365.1 uncultured Halanaerobiaceae bacterium | reverse complement strand
ATCTTTTGCTCTAGTATTATAAGAAAAGTCATTTTCAATAAAATTATCTTTAATAGATTCAGAATTATCTTTATCAGCTGTATTCTCTTTTATTAAATTTCCTGTAAGTTTTAGACGTGATGGGAGATATTCAACTTCTCTTCTCAAATTTTTATTATTAGAGGTATTAGATTTTAAATTAGTTTTATTTTGATTATAATTATTATTTTTTTGCTTATTAAATCCTGTATTATCTGACTTCTGTTTATTTTTTATAAGTATATTTTTAACATTATTTTTTATTGTTTTCTTAATATCTTTACCTCTGCTAAATTTAACTTCTCTTTTAGTTGGATGTACATTGACATCAACTAAAATTGGATTTAAATCAATCTTCAAAAACATTAAAGGATATTTTTTAATACCAAAGAGCTCTTTATAGGCTTCTTCTACAGCTAATCGCAAGAATTTATTATAAACAGGCCTGCCATTTACAAAATAATACTGATGTTGTCTTGAAGATCTTAATATATCTGGATCAACTACATAACCAGAAACCTCAATAAAATTATCTTTAAACTCAACTGGGATTAATTTATCAAAAATATTTTCGCCATAGACACTATATATAACATCTTTTAAACTTTTGTTTCCAGGTGTTGTAATAGTTCTATTACCGTTATGTTCCAGAGTGAATTTAACATCAGGACGGGCAAGTGCAGCTGCAGTGATTATTCGACTAATATGAGCTGCTTCTGTAGAAGTTTTCTTAAGATATTTATATCTTGCCGGCGTATTAAAAAATAAATCTTTAACAGTTATTTCAAGACCTCCATTATATCCAATTATATCTTTGTCAATAATATTTCCACCTTTTAAAACCAGTTCAACACCTTCTTTTTCTTCTGCATGACAACTTTTAGCAATAACTTTTGCAACTGCAGCAATACTTGCTAGTGCTTCACCTCTAAAACCCAGTGTTCGTAATGAATATAAATCATTTACTTCTTCAATTTTACTGGTCGCATAACGGGAAAAAGCTAATTCTATTTGATCACTTTTTATGCCTTTGCCATTATCATTTACCTTAATGAGGTCTTTACCACCATTTTCAATTACAATTTCTATTGTACTGGCATCAGCATCTAATGAATTCTCTATAAGTTCTTTTACAACAGAAGCTGGACGTTCTACAACTTCTCCTGCAGAAATTTGATTTGCAATCTGCTTAGATAATTTTTTAATATCTGTCATAAAATCTATTCATCTCCTGTGAGATCCTGTTTAAATTCATATAATTTTTCTAAAGCCTTAATAGGGGTTAAATTATTGATATCTAAATCTCTAATTTCATTAATAATCTTTTCTTCATTTTCTGGATACCCAAATAATTCTAACTGTTCATTATCCAATTTGTTAAAATCTCTGCCATCAATTTCTCCATTATTATTTTCTAATTTATTTAAAATCAAATAAGCCTGGTTAATAATTTCTTCAGGCAAGCCTGCAATTTTAGCCACTTCAATCCCATAACTATCATCAGCAGAACCTGGTTCAATTTTATGCAAAAACTTAACTTGATTATCTTCTTCAGTAACGACTACATTCAAATTTTTAATGCCTTTGTTTTTATTGGCCAGGACAGTTAATTCATGATAATGAGTAGCAAATAATGTTCTAGCACCAATTCTATCAGGGTTATTTATATAATTACTAATAGCCCAGGCCAGACTTAAACCATCATAAGTACTTGTTCCTCTGCCAACCTCATCTAAAATGATTAAACTTCTAGCAGTTGCATTATTAATTATATTACTGACCTCATTCATTTCGACCATAAAAGTACTCTGTCCAGTTGAAAGATCGTCGCTGGCACCAACTCTTGTAAATATACGATCGACAAGGCCAATTTGAGCAGCACCGGCGGGAATAAATGAACCAATTTGAGCCATTAGCACAATTAATGCTACCTGACGAAGATAAGTAGATTTACCTGACATATTAGGACCGGTAATAATCATGAATCTATTATTTTTTCTGTCAAGACGACTATGGTTGGGCACAAAATCAACATCATCCATAATCTCAACTACAGGATGTCTACCTTCAGTTATAGAAATTATATCTCCATTATCAACTTCAGGACAGATATAATTATTTTCAGCAGCAACCTCTGAAAGAGATATCAATACATCTAGTGTTGCAAGTTGCTTTGATGTTATCTTTATTCTTTCTAGCATCTTATTTGCTTCTTCTCTAAGGTTACTAAATATTTCATACTCAAGTTCATTTATCTGATCTTCAGCCCCTAGAACCTGAGCCTCTTTTTCTTTGAGTTCAGGTATTATATAGCGTTCACTATTGCTTAATGTCTGCTTTCTTTCATAATCGTCTGGTACAGAATCAAGGTTTGCTTTAGTAATTTCTATATAATAACCAAAGACTTTATTAAAACCCACCTTAAGAGAACCGATACCAGTTCTTTTGCGTTCCTTGGGCTGTAGATTCGCTATCCAATCTCTGGCCTCCTGTGACTCTTCCCGCAATTTATCTAGTTCATCATTAAAGCCAGATTTTATTAAACCGCCTTCCTTTGGAGAAACTGGGGGTTCTTCTATTAATGCATTATTTAATATTTCCAATAGTTCAGGAATTTCATCCAGCTTATTTTTGATTTCAACTAAATAAATTGATTGAAATTCTTCAAGTTTATTTTTCAAGTCAGGAATTAAATTCAATGAACTTCTCAAACAGTTCATATCTCTGGGATTAATAGAGCCATAACTTATTTTACTTAATATTCTTTCTAGGTCATAAATCCCCTTTAAACTATCCTGAAGTTTTTTTCTGTTGACAAACTTGTCTAATAATTCTTCAACAGCCTTTTGTCTTTTTTTAATCTTTTCAATATCTAAAAGAGGTTGATTGATCCATTTTCTTATCAATCTTGCCCCCATACTATTAATTGTCTTATCTAATACCGAAAGTAAAGAGCCATCAAATCTGCTATCGATTATAGTTTGATTTAATTCTAAATTTCTTCTAGTAGAACTATCAATAACCATATATTCTTCAATAAAATATCTATTTATATTTGAAATATGGTCCAGACTTTTTTTCTGGGTATGGCGTATATACTTTAAAATTAAAGCAGCCGCTTTTACTGCAGGTTTCATATTTTGTAGATTAATCTCTTCTATATGATCAATATTAAAATGCTCTTTAAGAACAATTTCAAAATTATCCTGTAATTCATCTGATTCATTTTTTATCTCTTCTTCAATAAAACTAATATGATAATCATTATTTTTAATAAATTTTTTCCACTTATTATCAGGATTAAATGATTTAGTAATGACAATTTCGCTAGGATTTAATCTATTTAATTCATCGTAAACCTCATTTATATTTTTAGTCTCAGTAACATTATAATCACCAGTAGATACATCTATATAGGATAAGCCATAATTGTTATCTATTTCTGATAAAGCTACTAAATAATTATTTTTTCTTTCAGATAAAATTTCATCTTCAATTACAGTCCCTGGAGTTATAACCCTAACAACATCTCTTTCAACGAGACCACTGCTTTCATCTGCATCTTCGATCTGCTCACAGATTGCAACTTTATAATCTGCGTTGATTAGTTTTGCAATATATGGTGCAGCAGAATGGGCAGGAACACCTGCCATTGGAGTTTTTTCTCCACCACCCTTGTTTCTGGCAGTTAGAGCTATGTCGAGAACCTGAACTACTTCTTCAGCATCATCTCCAAACATTTCATAAAAATCACCTAATCTAAAAAATAAAATAGAATCAGGATATTTATTTTTCATTGAGAAATATTGTTGCATCATTGGTGTGACCTTTGCCATTATTTAACCTCCAAAAATCGAACCTCTCTTTAATAACTTACAATATCACCATAAAGAGTCCAGCTACCAGCTTCATTAATCTTAGTTTTTATAATATTACCAATCATTTTATTGGTTTTAGCTGGAATTATTACAAGTTTATTCCCATCAGATCTTGCTGAAAAATAATCTGGATCTTTTTTGCTTTCGCCTTCAACTAAAACATCTATTTCTTTACCTATTAATTCTTGATTTACTTCATAGCTTATCTGGTTCTGTTTTTTCATTAATGCCTGTAATCTTCTGTGTTTTTCATCTGAGCTTATCTGATCACCTTTTTTAGCAGCAGGAGTACCTTCTCTTGGTGAATATGCAAAAGTATAAGCCATATCAAAACGAACCTTATCAACTAAAGATAAAGTTTCTTCAAAATCAGATTCAGTTTCGCCTGGAAAACCAACTATAAAATCAGTGGTTATAACAGCATCAGGCACTCTTTCTCTGATTTTATCTATCAGACTTAAATACTTTTCCCGATCATATTTTCTGTTCATAGCTTTCAATATCTTAGAACTCCCAGATTGAACTGGCAGATGAAAATGTTTTGATATATTAGCATTACTGGCCACTGTTTCAATAAGTTTTTCAGATAAATCTTTAGGATGTGAGGTCATATATTTTATTTTTTCTAAACCATCAATTTTTGCTAATTCATTTAATAAATCAGGGAAATCATAATTCTCCTCAAGATCAAGGCCATATGAATTAACATTCTGACCAAGCAGAGTTATATCAATAACCCCATCTGCAACAAGCTCTTTAACTTCAGCAAC
>CAYONR010000040.1:0-11039 GCA_964405365.1 uncultured Halanaerobiaceae bacterium | reverse complement strand
GATAGAGGCTGGTAATACCCAGAATATAGTAAGATTAAATAAACCCCATATTAAAGTCCCCTTAATGATTTACTATCAAGGGGGCTTTTAATATTATATAGAGTTAAATCATGTAGATTCGAGTAATGTTTTTAGAATAGTTATGCCTTTTTTTGTTATTTTACTTCCACCTCTACCACGTTTAATATTAACTAGATTGAATTTCTCTAATTCTTTTAATATAGTTCTAACTTCTTGAATTGATAAAAAAACATTGTTTTTATTGGCTGCTTCAGAAATGCTTCTTCTTCCCGAAGATTGACCTTTTTTATTTTTTTCTTTGAGAGTTTTTAAAATAAATATATAGTTGTTTAATTCAGGTTCGGTGAGTTTTGATTTTAGATTATCTATTATTTGTTTCTCATTAGCCTTAAGAGAAACTTTTTCTGATAAATCATTTTCATTAAAGGTAAATGGTAGATCATCTATATTAATCAGATCTTTTTTTAGATTTGCAAAAAACTCAATATAATTTCTTAATTCTCTTATGTTGCCTTGCCAGTCATGTTTTAAGAATAATGAATAAACACTTTCGGATAATTCAAATTCGGCTTTTAATTCATTTTTGAATTTATTAATTAAAATACTAATATCTACTTTTCTTTCTTTTAAAGGTGGTATTTTTAAGGGTAATACACTCAATCTATAAAAGAGGTCTTCTCTAAATTCGCCTTCGTTAACAAGCTTTTTCAAAGTTTTATTACTGGCTACAATTATTCTTACATCGACTTTTATTACATCATCTCCGCCGATCCTCATTACTTCGCGCTGTTCTATAACCCTTAATAATCTGGATTGTAGTTTATAAGGTATCTCACTAATTTCATCGAGAAACAGTGTGCCTTGATGAGCCAATTCAAAAAGGCCCATCTTACCATTTTTATTTGCACCTGTAAAAGCCCCTTTAGTATATCCAAAGAGTTCACTTTCAAGTAGGTTTTCTGGTAGAGCGGCACAATTCACAGCAACAAACTGAGATTTTCTTCGATGTGAGCTATTATGAATAGATTGAGCAAATAATTCTTTGCCAGTACCACTTTCGCCTGTAATTAAAACTGTGGAATCTGAATGAGCCATTCTTCTGGCGATTTTTTTTGCGTCTTTTATTGCGTTACTATCGCCGACAATATCTGAAAATACATGATTTGCTTTATGGCCTTTATCCAATAATTTTGTTCTCAACCGGTTCTGCTGTTTAACAGTTTCGCTTAAATTTTTAATAATTGCTACAGCTCCATATGATGACTGCCCTTTATTAATCGGGTTTATGGAAATTAATAAATCTGTGCCTTTAACATCGACTATTTCATCGACGATTGATTTTGAAGTCTTCAAAACTTTTTCAAAAGGTATTTCAGGAAAAATGATTTTCACTTCGGAACCAATAGCTTTGTTCTTGTTATAGCCTGTTATTTTCTCTGCGCTTTTATTAAAGCTTGTGATAATACCTAAAGAATTTATAGCTATAATCCCAACATCTAAAAACTGCAATAAGATGTCTAATTCACTTTCTAATTTATTTTTTTTGCCCATAACTTTTTCCATACCAAAATTAACAGGCATTATTTCATTGAAATATTGGTTTGCTGTATTAGATTCTAAGATATATTCCAAATTCACTTTCTCGGCTAAATCATAAATAGCACTAATATCTAAAACTCTATCGCCAATATCAATAACTTGTTCGACGTTATCGGGCACAAATCTTTTTTCTCCAGGAGTTATAGCCAATTTCATGTTAGGGAATTTATTCATTCCTGGGTAAGCAGGTGTCAGTTCTAGATTGTTAATACCTAATTTATAAATTAAAGAAATAGTCTCCATTGACATTTCCGTATCAACATTTACTAACATAGCTTTGGTTTGGTCAGGAATATTGATGAGTTTATTATAACCTTCTTTTGTAATAGTTCGGCTGGCAATAATTATTTCTGAATTAGGATTAATATATTTTTTCAATGCTTCAATTATTGCTTCTTCAAGAATTATAATTAATTTAGTATCTATACCATTTTCTATACTTCTATCTTCAAAAGAATAATTTTTTATATGTAATTTATTTTTAAAGATTTTCTGGAGTTCTCTTTTTAAGAATGCAGCTGTTTCTGGATGGATTGTAGCAATTGCTATATCCTGTGCTTTCAAAAATCTCACCACCTTATTAGTCTAGTTATTAAATTTATGTTAACATAAATTGTGCCTTTAAACAATAAAACCTTAAAATCAAACAAGATAAAAGGGTTTTAAGGGTTATTTATTTACCCATAAAACCTATTTATAATAGAAAGAATTAATTTGAAGCTTTAATATAGGTTAAATACGCTAGAAACTATAAAATTTGTTGGAATAAGAATTGCATTATTATAAGGTAGATAATTAAACTGAAAGGAGGGGAATAAAATAAAACCAATTATTGGAGTTAGTTCATATTATGTTAAAGATAATGAAATGGGCAACATAGAAGAGAGAATTCGAGGTCTAGAAGGTCAGGATATGTCGATGTGTAGTATGGATTATTTAAATTCAATAAGAAAAGCATCTGGCAATCCAATAATATTATCGCCTATTAATGATGAAAAATATATTGATAATATCTTGGAAGTTTGTGATGGGTTAGTTTTTAGCGGAGGTTCTGATATTAGTTCAATTTATTATAATGAGATTCCAGGTGAATGTGGGCGTATAATTCCTGAGAGAGATGATTTTGAACTTACATTGCTTGAAAAAGCTCTAAATAAAAATATTCCAATACTAGGCATATGCAGAGGATTGCAATTGTTAAATATTTTTTTTGGAGGAAAGAATTTTCAGGATATTAAGTCAGCAGATCATCGCTATTTTAGCCATGATATTATTAATCTGCCTAGATGGCATGATGTTCATAGCGTGAAATTAAAAGAAAAATCTCATTTAGCGTTAGCCTATAATTCTAATACTATTAAAACAAATAGTCTTCACCATCAATCAATTAAAGATTTAGGAGAGAATCTTATTGCAACTGCCTGGTCAGAAGATGGAATTATAGAAGGCGCAGAACTTAAAAATAAAAACTTTGTTGTTGGCGTTCAATGGCATCCAGAGATGATGTACTCTCATTCAGAGATTCATTTGCAATTATTTAAATATTTCATTGATAAAATTAAATCTCATAAAACTATTTTAGGGGGTGTTAAGTAATATAAAAGTTAGTATTGTTATTAGTTCTTTTAAGCATGTTACAAAAATGATCTGTTAAATAACTATCAAAAATTCTAGGAGGGTAATTATGAGAAGAAAAATTGCTTCTATATTTTTAGTTTTTGCTTTAATTTTGACTTTTTCTCAAATAGTTCAGGCAGAAGGACCAGATTATGGAGGGGCTTTTGTTGATACGGTTCAAACTAATTTAGGGGAGCTTTTTAATCCAGTACTCTTTACTTCCAGTTATGATGGCCAGATTGTTGATTTGATGTTTGATGGCCTTGTATCCAGGAATTCTAATGGAGAGATGGTTCCAAATATTGCTGAGTCATGGGAAATTTCAAATGGTGGATTGGAAATGACTTTTTATTTAAATGATAATGTAAAGTTTCATGATGGCGAAGATCTTACTGCTGAAGATGTAGCATTTACCTATAAAACTATTTTCCATCCAGATTACACAGGTGTAAGGTTTGGAACCTATAATATTATCAAAGGTGCAAGAGAATATAATGATGGCGAAGCTGATGATGTTAGTGGTATAGAGATATTAGATAATTATACAATAAAATTCACTTTAGAAGAGGTCGATGTAACACTATTAGGGAATATGTTTAGAGGTATTTTGCCTAAACATTTATTGGAAGATATTCCAGTAGCTGAGCTTGAAGACCATGAGTTTAATAGAGAGCCGGTAGGTTCTGGACCATTTAAGTTTTCAGAGTATAGTAGCCAGCAATATATTGTCTTAGAAGCATTTGATGATTACTTTAAAGGGAGACCTTATCTTGATGAGTATATTGTTAGAGTAGTCTCAACTGATTCTGTTCCAGTATATTTAAGAAGAGAAGAGGTAGATTTGGCCCAGGTAGAAAACAAAGAACAGTTTGAAGATCTAGCCAATCTTGATAATTTAAGAGGATTTACTAGAACAGCTGAAGCATTTCGGTATTTTGGAATGAATCAGGTACATCCTCTTATCGGAAACAAGAATATAAGGCAGGCTCTAGCCTATGGGTTTAACCAGGACATTATTATTCAGTTACTAGAGGGTTATGGTAATATAGCTCATGGTGCTATTCCACCTGCGTCTTGGGCTTACACTACTGATGTAAATCAATATAATTATAACCCAGAATTGGCTATTGAATTGTTAGAAGAAGAAGGATATGATCAAATAGATGATGAAGGTTATAGAATTAATGAAGATGGAGAGAGGTTATCATTTGACTTGAATACGACTTCACAGGATATTAGAGTAGAAATTTCTGAAGTTTTTCAGGAATTCATGAGACAAATAGGAGTCGAAGTCTCAGTTGATTTAATGGAATTTAATTCATTAATAGATAAAGTTGTGGAAACAGAAGATTGGGGTATGTATATTTTGGGCTGGGCAACTGGTCCTGAACCTGATATGGGCTGGATTTTTGACTCAGATGCTGTAAATAATGATGTTAGATTTTTTGATGATTATAATGATGAATTATTGGCTGAAGGAAGAAGAACAGTTGATCAAAAAGATAGAAAAGAAATTTATCATGAATGGCAGCAATATATAAGTAAAGAACTGCCATATATGTTCTTGTATTATCCTGAATTGACAACTGTGATAAATGAGAGAGTTAGAGGATATAACGAAGAAAATCAAAGAGGATTATTTATAGATGAAGATGGCGGAATGGTTCATAAAATTTGGATTCCTGAAGAAAAACAAGATTAATATTACGGGGTTATAATCAAGTAGGCCCTATTCCAGTTACTTGAATAGGGCTTCTTATATAATTTATGAGGGGGTTAAGAATGCAATCTTACATATTCAGAAGATTTCTTCAAGGAATACCAGTTATAATTGCTATTTCATTGGTTCTTTTTTTAATAATCAATTTAGCGCCTGGCGACCCATTAGCAGATTTAAGAGAGGTCGAAAATATTACTCAAGATGATATAGATGCAAGAAGAGAACAACTAGGATTAAATGATCCTGTTATGGTTAGATATTTTGATTGGGCTACGAGTGCCCTACAGGGAGATTTGGGAAGATCATTACAATCTGGAAGACAATCAGTTACTGCTTTGATAATGCGGAGACTACCAGCAACTATTATTCTTGCACTTACTTCAATGGTAATATCTTGGGTTTTAGCAATACCAATTGGTATTTACTCTGCTTTAAATCAATATAAATTTTCAGATTACTCAATAACAGTTCTAACTTTTATTGGGATATCACTGCCTAGTTTTTTCTTTGGGATTATTTTGATATATGTTTTCGCTTTAAAGATACCTATTTTACCAATTGGAGGTATTAGGGCTCCTGGGGGTTCAGGTCAAATTTTTGAAGTTTTAAAACATCTAATATTACCTGCGTTTGCCTTAGGTATTAGGGGAATTGCAAGTTTAGCAAGGTATATGCGTTCAAGCATGCTTGAAGTAATAAATGAAGACTATATAAGAACAGCTAAATCTAAGGGATTATCAAAGCGAGTCTATATTTATAAGCATGCATTAAGAAATGCTTTAATACCGATTATTACAATTTTTGGACTTCAAATACCCTGGTTAATATCTGGCTCGATTATTACAGAACAAATATTTACCTGGCCAGGTATGGGAACATTATCAATAAATGCAGCTTTTGCAAGGGATTTTCCAGTCATAATGGGTACTAATATGTTTTATGCATTAATGGTTTTTGCAGGTAATATGATTGCAGATATTAGTTATGCTTTTGCTGACCCAAGAATTAAGTATGATTAATATAAAGGAGGTTAATTGTAAATGAGCAATAATAGAAGTGGAACTTGGTATATAATCTGGAAAAGATTTAAGAAAAATAAATTAGCCTTATTTGGGTTTGTTATTATGGCGTTCCTAATAACTATATCTTTATTAGCACCTGTTATAGCTCCATATAGTTTGTCAGAGATGAATTTTACTGCAATGAATTCAGGACCAACTTCAGAACATATTTTAGGAACTGATACTATGGGAAGAGATATTTTTACTCGCTTGCTCTATGCAGGTAGAATTTCACTTACGGTAGGACTTGTTGCTCAGGCTATTGCCTTAAGTATAGGAGTTACATTAGGAACAATTTCTGGATATTTTGGTGGCATTATAGAAACGTTTATTATGAGAGCGGTAGATATGTTTAATAGTCTTCCTTTTTTACTCCTTTCCATTACAGTGGTAGCAGTTATTGGACCAAGTATCTATAATGTAATGATTATACTTGGACTGCTCTCTTGGACAGGTTCGTGTAGAATAATTAGAGGACAATTTTTACAATTAAAGAATGAGGAATTTGTTGAAAGTGCCCATGCATTAGGAGCTTCAAGTTTTAGAATTATATTTAAACATATGCTTCCAAATTCACTAGCTCCTATCTTAGTATCTGCGACATTAGGTGTTGGAGGCGCTATAATGACTGAAGCAGCTCTTAGTTATTTAGGTTTAGGTGTACAACCACCTATTCCAAGCTGGGGCAATATGCTTCAGGCTGCTAATGATCTTCATGTTTTAGAGACAAGACCGTGGTTGTGGGTGCCACCTGGTCTATGTATTTTGCTTGCAGTTTTAAGTGTTAATTTTATTGGAGATGGATTAAGAGATTCATTTGACCCAAAATCTCAACAAAACCAAAACTAATTTTAAAAGGGTGATTTTTTGAAGGCTATAGTAAATAGCAAGATTTTTACAATGGAAGATGAAATTTATAATGCTGGAGACATATTGATTGAAAATGGTTTTATTAAAGATGTGGGTGCAGACCTTGATATTCCTGATGATGCAGAAATTTATAATGCTAAAAATAAAGTGACTCTTCCAGGTTTGATTGATGGCCATACTCATTTGGGAATTGGTGAAGAAGATATTGGTTGGGCAGGTCAAGATTACAACGAAAATACTGATCCAATCACTTCAAATATAAGTTCTTTAGACGCCATTAATCCCTTAGAAACTGGTTTTAAAGATGCATATAAAAATGGAATTACAACAGCAATGGTTGCTCCAGGGAGTTCTAATGTTATTGGTGGTAAATCTGTTATTTTAAAAACTTATGGTAAGAATGTAGATAAAATGGTAATGAAAAAATCAGCTGGTATCAAAGCGGCGCTAGGAGAAAATCCTAAAAGTTCATACGGAGATAATAATAAGATTCCTAAGACCAGAATGGCTATAGCTGGATTATTGAGAAAAGCTTTAAATGATGCACAAAATTATATAAGCCAAAAAGAAAATAAAGCTAAAAAAGATGAACATATGAACATAGATCTTAATATGGAACCGCTAGTTGAAGTTTTAACTAAAAAGTTGCCGTTAAGAATCCATGCTCATCGTGCTGATGACATAATCACAGCTCTAAGAATAGCTGAAGAATATAAGATAAACATAATTATTGAACACTGCACGGAAGGTCACCTGGTTGCAGAAGAGATAGCAGAAGCTGGTGTGCCAGTTATGGTTGGTCCATCATTTGGAGGAAGAAGTAAAGTTGAGCTTAAAAACAAATCTTTTAAAACAGCAGGTATATTGGCTAAAGCAGGGGTAAAGGTAGCAATTATAAGTGATCACTCTGTTACACCAACTCAATTTTTGCCTCTTTATGCAGCTCTTTCTATCAAGGCGGGGATGGATAGAGAAGAAGCCTTAAAAGCTATAACTATTAATCCAGCTGAGATCATGGGTATAGATAATAGAGTTGGTAGTATTAAAAAGGGAAAAGATGCTGATCTGGTTATTTTTGATGGAGATCCGTTAAAAGTTATGAGTAGAGTAGACTCTGTTTTCATAAATGGAGAAGAAATTTAAAATATGGGGGATAATATGACTGAAACAAAAAAATATCTAATTATATTTTTCTTGTTAGCATCTTTATTAATGGCTGGAGAAGTTATTGCTGGAGAAATGAATATTGCAGTAGATAGAGAAATGATTTCTTTAACTGAAAAAAATACGGTTAATATTAAAGTTGAATTGCCTTTTGAAATTCAAGATCTAAAAAGTTTGGAATGGGAATTAGGAGATAAAAAAATAAGCGGGTGGTCTAAATGGGATAGTGATGAAAGATACATTAGTATAAAAGAGATGAAAATTAATAATAGTGTATTGGAAACACAACTGGAATTCGACTTATATTATGGAGAAGAGGATATATCATTTCCTAGAACAAAAAGAGAAGATTATCCAGACTTAGTAGGAGAATATTCTCTTTCATTAAATAAATATGATGAAATGCTAGCAGAAACTGAAATTAGAATAACTCCTTATGAAAGTTATCGTACACATGAAGAATTAGAAAATATTACTGAAAAAATATCAGATCAGGTCTCTGGTCGATATATAAGTTATGATTCTATTGGAAAGTCTGCAGAAGGAAGGAATATTCCTCTTGTAGTTTTAGCTAGAGATGAAGAAGCTGTAGATAATTATAAAAATCATACTTTGCCTTTATTATTAGAAGAACCAGAAGAGTTAATTGATAAAATAAATTCTAAGAATAAAGATAATGACATACAGGTTCCTATATATTTCACAAATGTTCATCCCGATGAGGCACCTGGAGTGGACGCAATTATTACACTTATGGAGAAATTAGCTTTATCAGAGCAGATCTCTTTTTTAAATAATGATCAGGAAGAAGTTGAACTTGATGTAGAGCAATTACTTGATAATATTATTTTTCTTTTTAGTTTTACTTTTAATCCAGATGGACGCTATCATAATTTACGGAGAACAGTTCATGGATTTGATATGAATAGGGATTTTGCCTATCAAACCCAAGTAGAAACACAACAAGCAGCAGCAAGTATACAGGAGTGGACACCTATAACCTTATTAGATTTTCATGGGTTTTTCCCTAGATTCATGTTAGAGCCAGGAACACAACCTTACGATCCTAATTTGGAATTAGATCTTTTTATGGAAAACTGGATAGATCATGCTCATATTATGGGAGAAGCAGCTATTGATAATACTACTTATGGCTGGTACGAAGTAATAAGAGAATATTATGCTCCTGATGATATTTATGATTTTGCTGGTTGGGATCATGGTGTACCTGCTTATCTTAGTACGTATTCTTTGCTTCAAGGGAGCCTGGGTCATGCTCTGGAAACTAAAGAATTGAATCAAGAATCACATAATGCACTGGTTTATATGGGATTAGCATCTATAAAATATGTTCAGAATAATAAAGAAGAATTACTTTTAAATCAAGCTGAAAATTTCAGAAGAAGTTTAGCAAATAAAGATCTAAAAGATAAAGTAGACCAGTGGTTTGTAGATGAAAGAATGAATGAAATCGGTCGCCCGAGAGATAATAATGACAACTTTTTCCCTGAATATTATGTTATACCTGTAGATAAAGAATTACAGGATAATGTTTTGGAAGCTTATAATATGGTAGAATATTTGTTAAGAAATGGAGTAAAAGTAGAAAAATTAGTTAAAGACAAAGAAACAGGCGGAAAAATTTGGCCTGAAGGAACATATATAGTCCCTCTGAGACAAGCACGCCGCTCTTTTGCTAATAGTGTTCTATATGATGGGTTGAATTTAGACTATTTTGCAGAAATGTATGCTGAGGTAGTAGTTAACTTTCATGATTTTTGGGGCTTTGATAGAGAAGTAATTAGAGAAGAGAAGTTTTTTTCTGGATTTGCTGAAGAAATAGATGAAATTGAAAAACCACTGACTACAAAAGAAACTTCAAATTCAAAATATATTGTCCACAACATTAACAATGATACAATAAGAGCAATCAATAAACTATTGTATGATGATTATAAAGTTTACTGGATAATGGAAAATGGATTTGAATATAATCGGGGAGATTTTTTAATAGAAGCTGAGTTATTGAATATGGTCAAAGATAAATATTATTTAGAAATAACAGGTATAGATGAGATAAATGGTGATTATATTCAGTTAGAACCTTCTAAAATAGGAAATGTTGGTCATGCTCAAACCACTTTTGTTATGAAAGATTTAGGTTTTAATTTATCATCAAATATTAAAGAATCAGACCTGATTGTTGATGATAATGGTGGAGTAGATTTTAAAGATATCAAGTCTGGTGTTCCTTATATCGGGATTTCTGCTTATTCTATGGTAGCAATAGAGGAAGAAGAATTCCTAACTGATTTTGAGTTTAGTATAAAAAGTATTCAAGATGAATGGGCTGGAATTTATCAAGGTTTATTAAGGACTAATGTCAATGATAATATGATAAGTGCAGGCTATAATTCAGAAGAAGTTTTTCATTTTGCACATGCTTCTTTTTTTGAGAATGTTCCTGAACATACAGAAATATTAATTGAAGCTAAAAATGATGAATATTTTAAGGCTGGCTGGTGGCCAGGGCATGAAGAAGTAAAAGAAAAAGCTTTAGCAATAAGAACAAAATATAATGAGAAGACACCTTTGATTTTATTTGCTAATGACCTTACTCATAGAGCACACTTTCGACATGGATATAGAATGTTAGCTAATGCTATTTATTCTATGCAATTAAAGCAGTAAGTTAATTATAATGCGGTTAATTAATATATAATAAAGAAAGTACTTTGAGGGGAAAATGATACGACGCCCTTATGGAAGACATGTTATAATAAAACTTAGATCAATGATAACTAAAATACTGAAAGACACCTAAAGTCCCCTTAATGAAGATATGAGGGGACTTTTTATCTTGGGACTTAGAATAATTTTAGTATTACAACTTCGAAAGTTGTAACATTATAAACCCCAAAATAGATTAATTAACAGAGGAACAACAACCAAAAGTATTAACTGTAAAGGCAATCCTGTCCAGAAAA
>CAYONR010000039.1:9877-11150 GCA_964405365.1 uncultured Halanaerobiaceae bacterium | reverse complement strand
TGTTAATATTAAAGAACCTGGCTATCTCTGGGCAGTAGATATCCCAATGTTTTTTACAAAAGGCAGAGATTTATATCATGAAGGTAAAGGGTCAATGCTTATAAAATTGGCAGGAGCTATTCCTGTAGTTAATGAAAGCGATAATTATAAGATAAATGAATCATCTCTCCATCGTTTTTTATTAGAATTACCCTGGTATCCAACAGCTGCCTTAGAAGATTATATATCCTGGGAAGAAATAGATGCTAATTCTGCTAGAGCTATAATATCTTATCAAGGTATTACCGCTGATGCAATTTTTTATTTTGGAGACAATAGTGAATTAGAAAGGCTGGAAGCGATACGTTATAAAGATGTCGATGAAAATGCTTCCAGGCTAAAATGTATTGGAGAAATTATTGATTATACTGAAGCTGGTGGCATGAAAATACCTCATAAAATTAATGTATCCTGGATAGAAGATGATGAAAAGTTTACCTGGTATAAGATTGAAAATTACAATATTGTATTCGATGACTTTGTATCTACCCTAAGATAATCAGAGGTGAAAGATTAAGCAGATGTTAAAAAATACTTTAACCATTAATTGATTTAAAATTTTTTAGCAGACTGGTTAGAGTATTATAGCTATTCACTTCCATGATTTAACATATTTTATTTTAGAGAGATAATTGTTCTCCTCTGTTGTTTAACTTCTAACTGGTTTGCAGTCCAGTATAGTTAGACATTAAGAAGGGATTTTTTTGTTATTATTAGAAGCAAAAGATATTGAAAAATGGATTGGTGCTAGAAAACTATTATCAGATATCAGTTTTAAGATCTATCAGAGTGATAGAATTGCCTTAATTGGTCGTAATAGTACTGGCAAAACCACATTGATATAAATTCGAGACAGATTATTGAAATGGTGATGATAATAGCCAGGGGACACTTGATGAAGTTGTCATTAAAATGAAAAAAGCTGAACTTCTATCAAAACTGGAAGATGCAACTCCCCAGGAAAAAGAAGATCTTATCAAGGAACTTAATAATTTAAATAAGTAAAAAGTATTTTTATTGTATAATTAATTATCACCACTTTAAATATCTATTTTATGAATAATATATATTAAAAAATTAATTTATTTAATAATATTATTTACTTTATTCTATTTATATGATAACATATATATGTAATTATTAAACTGCAATAAATTATAAGAATTATACTTGTAAAGGAATGATAAAATTGAAGTATAAAGTATTAAGAAATTTCCCTGGCCATTTAAAATTA
>CAYONR010000039.1:0-9777 GCA_964405365.1 uncultured Halanaerobiaceae bacterium | reverse complement strand
AATGATAAAATTGAAGTATAAAGTATTAAGAAATTTCCCTGGCCATTTAAAATTAGTGGGTTAAATTTCAATTAGTATTTCAACTAAAATTTATCTGGAGGAGTTATTTTGAAAAAATTTAGTCCTGTATCATTATTTTTTGGTGGTTCTTTATTAATCTTATTGATTTTCACCTTACTTTTTTGGAGTTATTATCAGAATAATCCAGAAAGTATTGACCATGTTAGGCTTAAAGACTGGTCGCAACCTGTAGAACTTGCAGTAAATGTTCCTTCAGTCTCTTATGATGCTTTGTTTTCAGAAGATGGATTTGATTTATTTACTATCCAGGAAGATAGAGATAGCAGAGAGAAGTTTTTAACTCAGTCAAAATTAAACTATCATGGGGAGGTTAAGGAAAAACTAGAAATTGGCAGGGCAGGTCAGCTAAGCTTTCCTGAAGTCGTAGTCTATGAAGACAAAGAATACTTATTTTATTTTTCTGGTGAAAGTTCTAGAAATCAAGACTTGATAGCTTTTAATATTAATGACTCAGAGCAAAAAGTATTAAGAAAAAATATCAGTTTCTCTAATGCATTAGCCCATGCTAATAGTGAGGATATGATAATTTTAACTTATACTGAAAAAGCAACTGATTCTGGTGATGATACAATATCAATTATAGGCTTTGATCCAGAAAATCAAGACGATATCTTAAATTATTCTTATTCTTTTGATTTACAGGTGCGTTATCCTAAATCAGCAAAAATCGGAGATAAAATATTTATAATTTGGCATGAAAGAGATCCTGATACGATGTTCATTTCTGGACAGGAAGGGACAATTAATCGTTATTTTCTTAAAGCAGCAGAATTAGATCTTCAGACAGGAGAATTAGCAAATGAAAAAGTATTAGCTAATGCCTATGGAAAAAGTTCAGCAAATATTGATATTTCTCAAACTGAAGATCAGCTATGGATCTCCTGGGTGGAATATAACCGAGATTCAGGAATAGAATTTATCAATTTAGGCTCACTTAATTCAGGTGGAGAATTTAAACATTTTTCACAAAAAGCTGGTTTTAATCCATCGATACATTTTAATGATGATGATAACAAATTGGTTAATCTATCAAGCAGAGAACTGCAAACTTCTCTCTTTTTAAATCAGTTTACTGAAACAGATACAGAACTTAACGGACAGAGAATGTTTCCAGACCTCAACACAAGTAGGGCACCAAAACTTGTAAATTATCAAGGGAATGACCATTTATTATGGACAGAATCTGCTTCTACTGGTCGAGATATATACTACTCAAATACTGTGGAAGCTGAAGATATAAAGCTCTTCGAGTTGATGGGGTTCTCAGCTATTAGTAGTCCGATGGAATTATTTAGTAGTTTGATTCTGTTTTTCGGTTACCCTATTATGGCATTCAATTTTGCTTTTATAAATTATTATATTCCAATGATTATTGTGTTTTTAGCTTTTTATTTATTAGGGAAAAAATCCAGTAGTTTTTATGAATTTAAGCATAGTTCACCATATGTTTCTTTTATAAGCATGATAATGACTATCTTCGTGTTTATCTGGTTAGCCCAGGGAGAAATACAATATCTATTTACAATAACCAGTCCTCCTGAAAGCCAGATGCCATTAATTGCTGGAATAGTTACTTTAATAACCCTGGCGTATATTTATTTAAGTCGTTATGATCAGGACCATTCAATTTTTATTGGTTTTGGATCTGTCTTATTGTGGTTTTATTGGCTTGCCCAGGCAGGTTTAGTTTATGAGTTTTATCAGTATTTTATCTAATAGTATTAAAATTTTAAGAGCAACCCTCCTATATTAAAAGGGAGGGTTTTTTATTTAGATATTTTTTCTGTATTTAATGCAGCTTATGTTATAATAGTTTATAGTACTAGTGTATAGTATCGGGGGTATAAAAAATGAAAGAAACTATAAAATTTCTTCATACAGCAGATATCCACCTTGGTCGGCCATTAAAATCAGCAAGTAAGGCACCTGATCATCTGACTGAATTATTTAATGATGCCAGTTATAAAGCTTTAAAAAATATTTTTGATCAAGCCATAGAGAGAGACTTAGATTTTGTTGTTATTTCTGGAGATCTTTATGATTCTGAAGCTCGTTCAGTTAAAGCCAGCCGGAACTTTCTTGAGCAGTGTCAACGTCTGGCAGAATATAATATACCGGTTTATATTATCTCTGGTAATCATGATCCTGGTGGCAAAGAATTAGAGCCTTTCGATTATCCTGATAATGTATATTTCTATCCCAGTGAAGAAGTGGAAACCAATAATTATAAAGCTGATACTGAAAGAACTCTGGCTCGGATTATTGGTCAGTCCTATCGGAGTAATTTTGAATCAAGGAAAATGTACTCTTATTATACAGTTCCAGATAAGAATCACTTTAATCTTGGCTTAATTCATACTCAACTAAATCCAGATAATCGCCGTTATGTTCCAATTTCTCAGACTGAACTCAAAGAAAAAGATGATATTCATTATTGGGCTTTAGGTCATATTCACCAGCCACTTGTTTTAAATAGTTCATCACCGGCTCTGGTATATGCTGGAACTCCCCAGGGTCATAATATTTCTGAAGTTGGGGTAAAGGGTTGTTTTATAGTTGAGGTTAGTACCAACAATCCTGAAGAAACACCAAAACTTCAGTTTATTCCAACCTCTCCTGTTATTTATAAGAAGATTGAAGTTAATATTTCAGAAGAGGATAAACCTCTTAAAACTCTATCAGATCTCCAGGAACTCTTGCTTGAGAAAGCAGCAAGCCAACAAAATAATAATTTTATTGACGAAATAGATTTTTATGGCTTAGATCAAGACAATGTTTCTATTGATGCTGAAGCTCCAGTTAAAGGCTCAATTATTCGCTGGGTAATAACTGGTCATGGTCCATTACATGAGAGGATTTCTAGTAATCAGGATGAAGCTGAAGAAGATTTAAGAGATTATCTTAATAATCATTTAGCAGCTTCAGGTATTAACCCGTTTGTCTGGACTCATTCTATTCAGATTAGAACTTCCAGAGAACTACCTGACCTGGAAGAAATCAAAGAAAATGAAATCTATCAGGAGATAGATAAAGTTATTCAGGATATCTCTAATGATTCAGAATTAGAAGCAGAATTATTAAGAGAATGGGGAACTATTTGGGAAGGCGATGAAGATCATGAAAGTGAAGATAACGATAGTTTCTATCCTGATTCGGAAACAAAACAGGAAATTATAGAAGCAGCCCGAAAAAAAATTATTGCCTATCTATTTGCTGGAGGTGAAGATGCATGAGAATAAAGAATCTTTATCTCAATGATTTTGGTATTTATAATAATCAGAGCCTGGAAGATATATCTCCGAATATAGTAGTAATAGGTGGTCCAAACCGTTCAGGAAAGACGACATTGATGCATATCCTTCGTTATTTAGGTTATGGTATCCCTAATAGAGATGAATTACCAGCAGCGACAGATAAGTATGATATAGAAGCTGATATTGAAACTGAAGATAAATCAATTTATCAGTTAAAGCTTAAAGGTTATGCTGATCCTTCTTTAATTTCATTATCAAATCTGGATTCTGGAATAGAGACTCCTGGCCAACTTTATAATAACCTTGACCGGTTTACATATCATCAGATATTTACAATCAGTCTAGATGAACTAACTAAAGAACCGACTGGCCTTTCTTCAAAGGGCGATAAAGATCGACTTCAATCTATATTATTAGGGGCAGGTCTTTCTAAGATTGTTGAGCTACCCCAGGCAGTAAGCTATTTTGATAGTAAGGCCTATAATATAGGGCGGACAACAGGTCGGGCAAATGTAGGAGAATTTAAGCCTTATCAAGAAAATATTGCAGAAGCAGAAAAGAAAAAGAAGGAAGCTTTAAAACAGGTAAAGGAATATATTAGAACTGAAGAAGAGATTGCTACTATCAAAGAAGAATTAGAAAAAATAAATAATGATTTGAAAAGATCAGAAAATAAGAGAATTAGAATTGACCTTTTAAAGAATAATTATAATGATTTATCTAAAATTCAAGATATAAAACAGCAACTCAAGAATCATTCTGGAGCATCATTAGATCACCCAAAATATAACGAGAATAAAAAGTTGACTGCAAAAAATCTGTTAGATGAACTTAAATCAAAAAATAAAAAATATCAAGAGGAAAAAAGTATTTTCAAAAGTAGAATTAGCTCTGAAAAAATAAAGTTGGTCAAGGAAAGTCTGCTTCAGAAAAGCTTAAAGCTTGAAAATTTTCAAAAAAATATTTCTGGTCTCAAGGAAAAGATAGATAATTTCCATGATCTGCAAGCCAGTCATCAGGAAGAATTAAAGAATATTAAGAGAGAGGCTAAAGAGTTTAATCAGGAATGGCAGGAAGACTTTAAAGATATTCTATCTATAAGGACTGATCAAATAGAGCGGAGAAAGCTACTCAATAATATTGCTGATTTTAAAAAGTATCAAGATAAATTAGAAGCTAAAGAAGAAAACAAGTCAGATTTAAAAAATAAGATAGTCAAGCTAGAAGAAGATTCATCAGATCTTAAGGGTGGTAACCCGGATAAGATCTTTAAACGTTCTTTTATTGCAGGATTAATTTTAATTGGGTCAGGGGCTGCTTTCGCTTTTGTTAATATTATTGCTGCTTTAGTTATTGGTGGTGGAGGGCTGGCCTTAAGTTATCTATATTATCTTAGCAATTACCAGAAAGAATTAACTTTACAGAAGGAGAAGGAAGAGCTTAACGATCAACTTGAATCTAATCAGCAGAATCTCAATCTAATTGAAAAGGAAATTAAAGCTATCAAAGAAAAAAAGATTTCTGTTGAAAAAGAACTCAATAATTATCGAGATATTTTAAAACTTGATAATTCTGCAGGTCCTGATCTAATTAAAGATTATTTCAATGGTTTGAGAAATATCAATAATAGTTATGATAGATGGCAAAATAATAGAAATGAACTTCAAAATAAAGAAAAAAATATTATCAAAGAATTAAATGATTTAAGAGGTCTATTGGTCCAAATTAATAAAAAGATTCCAACTTCACCCTTTATTCTCCCTTCTGAAGATGATTTAATTTTGAAATCAGAAGAACTTTTTTCAGCGCTAGATAAAGCATTAGAATATTTAGATTATGCCAGGAATCTTAATGATATCTGGCAGGCTAGAGAAATGGTTATAGCTGATATCAAGAAACACTTTTCGAATTTTTCATCAGAAAAAGAATCTCCAGTAGAATTTCTAAATGAATTTATCAGGCTATCCACTCAAAGTCAGGATTATAAAGAAAAAGAAAATCAGTTGGAACAGTTAACCAATCAGTTGAAGGCTAAAATAAGTTCTGCTGATCATATTAAAAAAGCATTTATGGATTCATCATTTGCAGAGGAAAATGAATCCCTACTCAAAATTTTTCATAAACATTATAATTCTTTCACTTCTTTAGATGAAGCTGAAACTGTTTATGAGAGTTTAATAGAAGAATTAGATTCATTAGCAGAAAGTAAGAAGAGAAAGGAAGATAAACTCCAGAGTTTAAAGGATAAAAGAGAAGAACTGGCATCACCGGATAAAATACAAGAAGCCCATGCTGAGATCGATAAAAACCAGAGTAAATTAAGAAAACTGGCAGAGAAGTATGCGATAAATCGGACAGTTTCTTTTGTTTTCAAAGAAGTCCAGAAGCGAGTTATTAAAAGGGCCAGGGAAGAACTTCTTCAGCCAGCTGCAAATCTATTAGCAGAGATGACAGGCGGCGAATATCAGGAAATTAATCCTCCTGCTGATCTTCAGAAAAATGATTTTAAGACTAAACTTGCCAGCGGAAAAGAGCAGGAGACTGTTAATATTTTAAGTAGAGGCACAAAAGAACAGCTATTCCTTGCTGTCCGCTTAAGTAGAATCCAGGAGATTGAGCCATCTTTACCAGTAATACTGGATGATTCTCTAGTTAATTTTGATGCTAGCCATTTAGAACATACAGTTCAGATATTATCCAGGTTAGGCACTAGCCATCAAATCTTTGTTTTAACATGTCATCCCCATTTAGTTCAGCAGATAAATAATTATGCTGATAATGCTCAGTACTGGCATCTTGAATCTGGTAAGTTTAAAAATGTTAATGGCAAAGAATTGTATAACTTATTATCAAATTAATTAAAAAAGTTTGAGTTTAAATATAATATAAGAGGTGATAAATTTGGCCGTTAGAAATATAACTAAAATATCTAAAACAGCAATTATTATCTTTATTTTCATGATAATTTGTAGTACTCAAATTATTACTGCCAGTTCAGTTGAAAATGAGGCCCCATTTGAAAATAGTAACTTTGCTGTAATAGATGGTATAACATTACATTATAGAATTGATAAAGCTATGACTTCCCGATTCACTGGTAAAATTCTTATGGTTCATGGCATGGGAGGTTCAACTTATTGCTGGCGAGAGAATGTAAAACCACTAAGTGAAAATGGATTCCATGTAGTTACAGTTGATCTTCCTGCATTTGGCTTTAGTGATCGACAGCCTGGCTTAGATCATACTGCTAAAAATAGAGCAGACTGGCTCTGGGGTTTACTTGACCATTTAGATTCTCAAGTTTTAGATGATTCTCAAGACTGGATTTTAATAGGCCATTCTATGGGAGGTAAACCAATTGCAGAAATGGCATTCAATAGGAGAGATAACGTTGAGGCATTAATCTTTGTTGCTGGTGCAGTTTTTAATTCTCCGCCAAATTTAATTGGCAATTTATCTAACCAAACCCCTTTTAATCATATATTTGAATTTGCTATAAAGAATTTTTTTCATCATCCTTTTGCAATAAATAGAGGTCTTAATTCTGCTTATGGCAGGGAAGTAACTGAAGAAGAACTATCAAATTACTTAGAACCCTTAAAAATTGACGGGACTGCCAGGGCATGGCTCGATTTAGTCAGAAGTAATATAGATGAATTAAATAATTTTGAGCAATTAGATACTAAATCTTTATTAATCTGGGGTTCTGAAGATAGTTGGGTCTCAGTTGATGAAGGCATAAAACTAAATAATCAACTACCTAATTCTCGCCTGGAAATTATTGCAGATAATTATCATATGCCTATGGTAACAGCATCAGAAAAGTTCAATGAGTTATTAATTGATTTTCTTTTAAATCCGACATTTAATTGATGATCACGCAGGTAATTTTAAAATCTTTGAGGTGGGATAGATGTTAGCACTAATTCTAATTATTCAATTAATTATAGCAGGTTTTATAATTTTAGGGTTTAGATTAAATCTGAATTTAGGCTATCTTTTAACAGCCTTAGCAGTATTTATGACTTTTACAATCTTAAGAACAATAATTCCATTAATGATTTTTCAGTTCGGGATTATTTATTTTGCTATGAAAGTAGGAAGGAACTTAAATAAACAGTTTGAAAATTGATTTTATATAATAATAAATTTCAATTATTAGAAGTCGATATAATATAGAGGAATTCAGGTATTTGTATAGAATATTATAAAAGAACAATTTAAATTTTACATAATAAAATCTATAGGAGGAGAATAATGTCTAAGAAAGGAAATAAAGTAGAAACAGAGGGGCTAAGTTTTTCATTTAAATTAATTATTATATTTTTAATCATTGGATTAATTCCTTTAGCAGTAGTTGCATATTTGACTTTGAATTCGGCAACTGATGGATTAGAATCGGCTGCATTTAATCAACTCGAATCAGTTCAGAATGTAAAAGCCAATCAGATTAACGATTTTTTCTATGAAAGGTTGTCTGGGGTAGAAGTACTTTCAAACTCTATAAATGTTAGAGAATCAATGAGGGATTTAAATAGACTTTTTGATACAGATGAAAGTATGAGAGGTATTTACAATAATGCTAGAAGCGATTATCATGGATATTTTAGAGATTACATCGATGAATATGGTTATTATGATCTCTTCTTAATAAATCCGAATGGTAGAATTATATATTCAGTTGGAGAGGAAGATGATTTTGGCACTAATTTAATTGATGGACCATACAGTGATAGTAATTTGGCTGAAGTTTTTCAACAGGCTCAAGATTCAACGGCAATTGTTGATTTTCAATATTATGAGCCATCTGAAGAACCGGCAATGTTTGTTGGAGCGCCAATATCTGGAAGTAATGATGAATTTATTGGAGTTTTAGCTTTGCAGATATCAAATGAAGCAATTAATGAAATAATGACAGATACTGCTGGTCTTGGCGATACTGGGGAATCTTATTTAGTAGGCAAGGATTATTTAATGAGATCAGATTCTAGATTTGTTGAAGAAAGTACAATTCTAAATAGAGAGATTAATACAGTTGCAGTTGAAAATGCATTAGCAGAAGAATCTGGAAATGAAATAATAGAAGACTATAGAGGTGTTAATGTTTTAAGTTCATATCAACCTTTGAATATTAATGGTATTGAATGGGCTATAATAGCCGAAATAGATGAGGATGAAGCTTTTTCAGTAGCAAATGCACTTCAGAGTAGAGTGATCTTATTTGCAGGTATTATTGCGATAATAATTATAATAGTAGCATATATATTCTCTAAGAACTTAACTAAGCCAATTTTAAGTTGTGTAAGTTTTGCTGATCAAATAGCTAAAAGTAATTTAAAAAATAAAAAACTAAATATAGAAAGAAAAGATGAATTTGGGGTTCTCGGTAAATCTTTAAATAAAATGCGTTCTGATTTAAAGGATACTGTTGGAGATATATCTAAGATTGCTAATGATCTTTCGGCAAATAGTGAAGAGCTTTCAGCTACAAGTGAAGAATTATCTGCTTCAGCAGAAGAGGTTACATCATCTATAGAACAGGTAGCTTCAGGGGCAGAAGAGCAGTCAGCTCAGCTGAAAGAAACTAAAGATAATGTAGAAAACTTAAATAAAGGCATAGAAGAAGTTACTCATAAAGCAGAAGATATGAATCGCCAGGCAGAAATAGTTTTAAATGAAGTTGATAATGGTAATAAAACAGTTAAAAATACAAGTAATAAGATTAATCAGGTTAATGATAAACAGCTTAAAATGGGTGAAAGAGTTGATGAATTAGGGGAACTTTCAGATCAGATAGGTGAAATAGTAGAAATGATAAGTGGAATTTCTAAGCAAACTAATTTATTAGCTTTAAATGCTGCAATAGAAGCTGCAAGAGCAGGAGAAGCTGGTCGTGGATTTAGCGTAGTAGCAGATGAGATAAGGCAATTAGCTGAAGAATCATCTAGTGCTACTGATGAAATTAATGAATTAATTCAGGAGATTCAAACGAAGGTTAAACTTGCCACTAAAGGTATGGATGAAAGTGAAAAAGTTGTTAAGGAAAGTGTCGAGGCTATAAATACAACTGAGGATAATTTCTCTGAGATTGAATTAGCAGTCAATAATCTTGGCGAATTGATTAATGAAGTTGTAGAAAGCGCAAATCATATGGCAACAAATAGTAAAGAGGTAAGTGCAGTTATTGATGAAATAGCAGCTGTTAGTGACGAAGCTTCTAAAAATGCTCAGGATGTATCTGCTATTAGTCAGGAACAGTCAGCTTCTACCGAAGAAGTTGTAAAAGCTTCAGAAGAGTTAACAGAAATGGCTCAAAAGCTGGCAGATCAAGCAGATAAATTTGAACTTTAATATAAATAAGATATTACTAGTTACTAAATATTATTAAGAATAGAGTAGGACCAGCCTTTTACAGCTGGGACCCCTCGTCAAACTGCACGTA
>CAYONR010000038.1:0-11167 GCA_964405365.1 uncultured Halanaerobiaceae bacterium | reverse complement strand
ATTTTAAGGTATCTGTTAATATTTTATACCTTTTTAGGTCAAGTGTCAAGATAGGCAAAGCCTATTATCGGCTTAAAAAGTCCGACAATAGGCTATCTTTAAAAAATTTATAATAAATTTTTCTCTCTAAGATTATCTAATATTGTTACGGAAATATTACTGCCAAAACCCTTATTACTTAAATATCTGTATAGTTTTCTATCAAGATTTTCCTTATTTCTTTTTTTTCTAAGCCATTTTTTACTTAAATATTCAGCCATTTCAAGCTTTTTTTCTTCAGTTACAAGTTCAAATATCAATCTATCCTGCAACGATTTAGATACACCTTTTTGAGCCATTTCTTTTTTTATAAGTCGCGGCCCTCTAGGTTTAAGTCTCAACCGGTTCTTAATCCAGCTTGTAGCAAATCGTTCATCATTTATATAATCTTTATCTTCAAGCTCATCCAGAATTTTATTTATATTACTTCTATCATAATCTTTCCTGTTTAACTTTTTATATAATTCATATCTAGAATGTTCTCTTCTTGCGAGATATTTAAAAACTTTATTTCTTATTTCTGATCGTTCTTCTTTTTTATTCTTCATCTTCTTCATCAGATTCTTCAGAATCAAAATCTATGTCTTCAAAATCTTCTTCATCAGCAAGACCAACAGCAACTCTTATTTTCTTTTCAATCTCTTCCATAATTTCAGGGTTCTCCTGCATAAACTGTTTAGAATTTTCTCTTCCCTGACCCAATCTAGTCTCACCGTAAGAGTACCAGGCTCCTGCTCTATCAACAATCCCTGTCTCTTCACCTATATCTAACAGAGAACCAGACCTGGATATACCTGTACCGTACATTATGTCAAATTCTGCCTGCCTAAAAGGAGCTGCAACTTTATTTTTTACAACTTTAGCTCTAGCATGGGAACCGATTATATCTTTACCATCTTTAATAGTTTGAGATCTTCTTATCTCAATCCTCACAGATGAATAAAACTTTAATGCTCTTCCACCTGGAGTAACCTCTGGATTGCCAAACATTACTCCAACTTTTTCTCTGATCTGGTTAATAAAAACGCAAGCAGTTTTTGAATTACTAATTGCTCCGGAAAGTTTCCTCATAGCCTGTGACATCAACCTTGCCTGAAGTCCAACATGAGAATCTCCCATTTCACCTTCAAGTTCAGCCTGCGGCACTAAAGCAGCAACAGAGTCAAGCACAACCAGATCTATTGCATTGCTTCTTATTAAAGCTTCAATAATTTCTAAAGCCTCTTCACCATTATTGGGCTGAGATATTAATAAATTATCAATATTAACTCCTAAATTCTGAGCATATCTTGGATCTAAAGCATGTTCAGCATCAATAAAGGCAGCAATACCACCTAGTTTTTGAGCCTCAGCAATAATGTGTAAACCAAGAGTAGTCTTACCTGAAGATTCATTACCATAAAGCTCAACCATTCTTCCTCTAGGAATTCCACCTACGCCTAAAGCCAGGTCCAGCGGTAAACAGCCTGTCGGAATAACCTCAACATCTAGAGAACTTGAATCACCAAGCCTCATTATTGCACCTTCACCAAACTGTTTTTCAATTCTTTTTACAGCACTATCTAAAGCCTTTTCTTTTTCACTCTGAGCCAACAAAATCACTCTCCTTTTCCAAATTTATCTAGCATTCGAGTATTCTGTTTTAATTATAGAACATTTGTTTAAAAAGGTCAAGCCTTTATTTATAAATTTTACTAAATATTTCCTTATAAATAGGACCATCAGATTTTAAAATACTCTGGAATAAACTTATCTTATTTGTTTCAAATGAAATCGTATTAAATTTAGTTCTCTTTTTACTGGTAAACCAGTCAGCAAGAGATTCAAAACCTTTATTATCTTTAGTTCTGGCCAGGGTTATATGTGGTATAAAATATCTATCTTCTTTTTTAAAACCTAACTCAAATAATTGATCTTCAAGCTTTGAATTAATTTCCTGTAATACTTCTTTATTTTTAATTAATTTAGCAACTAAAACTTTTGGCCTCTTCATGCCTGGAAAGGCAGAAACAGTCTGAATGTCAGATTTAAAACTATTCCTATCTTCCAATGAATTCAATATAGAAATAACCTTTTCTTTAGTCTCATCTTCAGTTTCGCCAAGAAACTTTATTGTAATATGAAGATTTTCAGGTTTAACAAATTTAATCTTACCACTGGTTTTGTCGGCAATATTCTGCTGCCATGAATTAATCTCATCTTTTGTTTTCTCAGATAAAGGCGCAGCAATAAATAATCTCAAATATACCACCTAACCTTTTTAATTATTCTAAATCTACATCAATCTCTTCATCAAAAACCTCTTCTATCTCTTCTTCAGTCATTCCAGAAGTTATTTCGTCTATCTCATCTAATAATTCTGAAGCCTTCGTTAAATTAGGCTGTCGCCTTAACGCCTTAATTAATTCAGCCTGAGCAGCCTGATACATCTCCAGTTCAAAATAAGCTCTGCCAAGATAATAATAATTTAAAGAATAATCAGGATTTATCTCCACTGCATTACTAAAATATGAAACAGCCCTGTAATGATTATCTTCTTCTAAATATATTTCTCCTAATTTTAAATAAGCAGTAACATATTCATCATTAAATCTAATAGCAGATTCTAAACTCTCTATAGCCTGATCAACATCACCCTGATCATAATAAATCAAACCAAGTTGATAATAAACCTCATAATTATGAGGATTCCTATTAATCACCTGATTAAACTGTTCAATAGCTGACTGATATTCTCCAGAAGCTTTATAAGCCCTACCAAGAGCAAATTTCAAGCTATTTACTTCAGGAGATCTATCTAACCCTAACTGAAAAACTTCAATAGCTTCAATATAATTTTCTTGATCTATATAAAGATTCCCAAGATCTAAATGAGCTCCAGCATTATCAGGTTCAAGAACAATAAGCCTTTCATATAAATCAATTGCACTTCTTGGCTCATCAAGTTCTTTATAAGCTCTGGCCAGAGCTCCAAAACTAGATGGCCTCGATAACTGATCCCTTAAAGGCTCTAAAATATCTTTAACTACCTGGTAATTATTTAAACCTACTTCTGACTGGGCATGGCCCTTTTGTTGGTCAAGTCCATAAAAACCTAAATCTTTCGCTTTCTCTATATACTCATTAGCCAGATCAAACTGAGCACTATCATAACGACCTTCTAAATTTAAATACTCTTCACCCAAAAGCCAGTAAACTTCAGCATTATGGTAACCTAATTCATCAAGTTCAGCTATTAAATCTTCAGCTTCAGATATTTTTCTATTATTTAATTTACTTTTTATCAAATAACTATAGACTGTATATTGCTCTGTACTGCTAATATCTTCTTCAAGAATCTGATAAAAAGTCTCCTCTGCCAAATCATATTCACTGGTATAAAAAGAATTAATTCCTTCATTAATTTCATAATTATTAGCACCAGCAGTAACAGCAGTCGCCAAAACAAAAATCAAAGCTATACTAAAAATCAATTTCTTCATTAAATCGCCTCCAGAATTGCCAGTCTTATTTTATTTAAAATATACTGAGAAGCATACCATCTAATCTTTTTGCGATCACCTGAGAAAATCCATTTTTCATGAACTGCTCCAGTACTGGAGCATATAGTCGAATAAACCAATCCAACAGGTTTCTCTTCAGTCCCGCCACCAGGACCAGCAATACCGGTCACAGATACTCCAAAATCAGCTTTAAATAGCTCCCTTACTCCATCAGCCATCTGATCTGCTGCAGAACTACTAACAGCCCCTTCTTTCTCTAGTATATTCTCTGAAAGATTCAGTAATCTAGCCTTGCTCTCATTGCTATAGGCAATTACACCGCCTTTAAAAAAATCCGATGCACCTGGAATATCAGTCAACCTTTTGGCAATCAGGCCACCTGTACAGGATTCAGCCAATGCCAGACTAAAATTATTCTCCCTTAGCAAATCAGAAACTACACCGGCCAGAGTCTGCTCGCCTTCAGCAAATATATAATATCCTAATTCGTCTTTAATATCAGTAACAACATTTGCAAAATCATCAGCATCAAAACCTGGTTTTAAACTCAATTTAATAGAGATTTCGCCACCATGGGGCAGAAATCTAAAGGCAATTCCTTCTGACTTTTTAATTATCCCTTTTATTCTATCCTCGAGAGCAGCTTCACCGATCCCGGCAACTTTTAAAGTAATATTATAATCATTCTGCTTTCTACTTCTGCAGACTTTATTCAACACAAAATTATCGATCATCTTTTTCATTTCAACAGGAACGCCTGGCAGAACAAAAACAGCAGTGCTTTCAGCAGCCAAATAAAAACCTGGTGCAGTCCCCTCCTCATTCATAATTGGCTCAGCACCTGCTGGCAGATAGGCCTGCCTGTAATTATTTTCAGTAACTTCTTTACCGATCCCTTTAAAGAAAGCATTGATAGTCTCAGCAAGATCATCATGATAAACCAACTCTTTATCAAACGCCTGAGCCACACCATCTCTTGTAATATCATCCTGAGTGGGTCCTAAACCACCAGTTATTATTATATTACTGTATTCAGATTTCAATCTCTTAATTCTACTGGCAATCACATCTACCTTATCTGGAACTGTTACAATCTCATTAACCTGACAACCATTATCAGCCAGTCTCTCAGCTATCCAGCTGGCATTGGTATTATCTATCTCACCAAATAATAATTCATCGCCTACAGATAAAACTGCAATATTTTCCATCTCCATATCAACACCTATCATTTAAGATTAGAATATAAAGAACATAATAACTGCACTTACCAGACCTGCAGCTATATCATCTAGCATAACTCCAGGGCCACCTTTATAATCCTGAACATAATCAATCGGTCCAGGTTTAAAAATATCAAAAACCCTAAAAAGAAGAAAACCAGTTAAGTAATGAATAAAATGGTTTGGATTGACCAGAGCAAAAGTAATAAATACTCCAGTAATCTCATCAATTACTATCTCCTGATTATCTTTAATACCTGTTCTGTTTTCTTCCTGCTGACAGATATGAGTTCCAGCGATAACTGTAACTAAAATAGCCGGCCAGCTCCTTAAAAAAGGAAATAAAACTAAAAGTAAGAGACCAACCAGTGAACCAAAGGTGCCTGGCATATATTTTACCCTGCCAACCATAAAACCTGTCGCAATAAAATAATTAATTCTTTCAATAATTCCCATAATTACAGCTCCCATTCCAGTCCAGCATCAGCAAAATATCGATACCCTGAATAAAAGGTAATCAGCGCAGCCAGCCAGACTAAAATTAAAGGTATATATCCAGGCATTGGAATGATCTCTGGATATAATAGAAAAACTAAAACTGCAACTATCTGAGTAATTGTTTTTAATTTACCCCAGATACTGGCGGAAATAATAAAACCTTCACTGGCAGCAATCACCCTTAAGCCAGTTACAGCAAATTCCCGGCCAATAATTATTATAACCGGCCAGGGTGAAATTAAATTCAAACTAACAAAACCGACCAGAGCAGATGAAACTAAAAGCTTATCGGCTAAAGGGTCAGCAATCTTACCAAAATTGGTAACCTGGTTATCCCGCCTGGCCAGATAACCGTCAGCAGCATCTGTTAAACTTGCAACAACAAATACAACAAAAGATATCCAGGAAGCCACGAAGGGCAATCTGCTTCTCATTAATAAAAAGAAGACAAAAACAGGAATTAAGATAATCCTGGTTAAAGTTAACTTATTCGGCATATTCATATCAGCCAATTTCATCGATAATCTCTCCCTCTAGATCATATTCAAAAGCCGATTTAACCAAGGCAAGATAAATCGAACCTATCTCAATCTCAAACCTTTCAGGCAGCTCTCCACTAATAGCATTATCTATCTCCGGAGCATCATATTTAGTCCTGCCGTTAAAACGACTGCCATCAATCTCCTCAACAATAATTTCCAGCTTCTTCCCAACTCTCTCGCTATTTTTCTCAAGAGCTATCTGTTGCTGTGATTCCATTATCTGATTATAACGCCTAACTTTATCTTCCTCATCTAACTGACCATCAAGTCTTGCCGCCGGAGTATTCTCTTCCTTGGAATAAGTAAATACTCCGAGCCGATCAAATTTAACTTCTTTAATAAAATCAACTAACTCCTCAAATTCCTCATCAGTCTCGCCAGGAAAGCCGACTATTAAAGAAGTTCTCAAAACCGCATCAGGCAAAGCTTCTCTAATCTTTGCGATCTTAGCCTCAAGGGAACTCCTATCGCCAGGTCTTCCCATCCGCTTTCTAACCCGACCTGCCGCATGCTGAATCGGGATATCTAAATAATTACAGATCTTATCTTCTTTAGCCATAACATCTAAAACCTTTTCTTCAAGATGTTCAGGATAAGTATACATCAATCTAATCCAGTTTAAACCCTCAATCCTTGCAAGATCTTCTAACAACTCAACCAGACGAACTTCTCCATAAATATCAAGACCATAAAGAGCAGTATCCTGGGCCACCAGGATCAGTTCATTAACGCCCTCTTCAACAAGTCTTTTCGCCTCATTTAATATATATTCAATCTCTCTACTCTTATAACCACCTTTAATCGATGGAATAGTACAGTAGGTACAGTTCTGGTCACAGCCATCAGCAATCTTTAAATAGGCCGTCCCTTTATCTTTATGAACTCTCGGAATATCCCGGTTTAAACCCTGTTCAGGTTCTGCAACCATCGTCACCCGCTGTCCTTTTTTAACTTCCTCAACTAATTCAACCATCTTTTGATAATCACCAATCCCAAAGATACCATCTACTTCAGGAATATCAGACTGAATATCATCGACATACCTCTGAGCCAGACAGCCTGTCACAATAACCTTTTGACAGTTTCCAGTCTCCTTTAATTTAACAGCCTCAAAGATAGCCTCTATCGACTCCTCTTTGGCAGTTTCAATAAACCCACAGGTATTAACCGCTATTATATCAGCAACTTCGTAATCATCGACAAGTGTAATATTTTCAGATTCAGTCAGATAACCGGCAATATATTCGCCATCAACCTGGTTTTTCGGACATCCTAAATTATAAATAAATACCCTAACAGACATAAATTCACTCCTAATCATAAATTAATAAATTGACTTATTTAAACTAATTATAAACATAGATAACTAACTATGCAAGCAAACTAACCAATCAGCAAAATTCCTATATAATATAAGAAAAAATCGGCCACCAGGCCGATTAAAAGCAAAAATGGTCGGGTTGCCGGGATTTGAACCCGGGACCTCACGCCCCCCAGGCGTGCGCGCTACCAAGCTGCGCCACAACCCGATTAAATTATTAACAGAAATATTATACAAAATCCTTAATCTATTGTCAAGACATACTTATCCAGATTAATTCTACAATAAAATTACTTAACCCATTCTTTCTTTCTGAGCCATTCTGCCAGCTTATCAGGTTCATCAGTCACAATAAAAACTTCTTGAATCGAAGAACTATTCTTCGCCAAAACTTTAAAACCACTGGACGTATTATATTTCAATCTAAGAAACGGCTGAACGCCACTTCCTTTTCTCCGATTAATTCTTCCAGGGATAATGCTCTTAACCAGGGGATGAATTGAAATTCCCTCAAGCAGAGGCAGTATATCCTCAATAATTGTATGCTCCTGTTTGATTTTATCAATTTTATATTTACCACCCATTATAATCACCAACTCAAAATGTATTATAACATATAATAAATTTCAAGTACAGTTTAAAGCTATATTAATACATCCCCGATAGTTACCTGCCGGTATCTCTTTGCATATTTCACAAAGTTTTTTATACATCATTTATTAAAGTAAAATGCATAAGTACGCTGTTACAAAATTATTCAGAAAAAAGCCAAGATTTATATAAGTAAAACTTCTAAATTAATCTTGATTTTTTTCAAAAAACCCTTGACGCATCTAACCTACTACGTTATAATAGATTTTGTGTTGAGGTAATTAAATAATTAAATTTAAATAATAAGTTTTCAAGCTGACGTAGCTCAATTGGTAGAGCAGCTGCCTTGTAAGCAGCAGGTTACCGGTTCAAGTCCGGTCGTCAGCTCCATTTTATTTATAATAATAAAATCAAATAGAAATTTACCAGTTTTGCTCAATCCTTTGATTGAGCATTATTTTATTTAAATTAACTTTTGTATCATAAACAAAAATATCTATCCCGCTTTCTCTGGCTTTATCTAAGACTTCAGCAAAATCAGGGTCAATCTCCTTACAGGGTTTAAAATATTCAGCCTGTTCCTGTTGCACAATAAATAAAACTCCAGCAGAATTACCAGTATCTTTATTCCATTCAATCAACTCACCAACATGTCTAAATCCCCTTTTAGTCGGGGCATCTGGAAAACAGGCCTGCCCACCATCTACTAGATTAACTGATTTAACCTCTAAAAGATATTCTTCCCCATCAGAATGATTTAATAAAAAATCAAATCTAGAATTGCCCCAGGTAAACTCTCGCCGCTCAATTTCATAATCAGTCAACTCACTAAAAAATTTATTTTTCAAGCCCACTTCAGCCAGATTATTAGCCAAGTGGGAATTCATTGAAACATAAATACCATTATCCAGCCTAACTAAAATAACGCTCCCATCTGTCTTCCTTTCAGAGTCATCAGTAGGTTTATAATATACCTCTCTCCCCTCTTTTATAATTAAAGGTAACCTTCCTGGATCAGGCAAATGCAGCTTAATTTCACTACTTAATTCATCTTCACAGATCAAAACAAATCTATTAGGTCTTGAGATAATTTCTGCTTTTGATAAATTATCAGGAAAATTTATATAAGGAATCCCCATTAAATTCCACCTCCAAAAAAATAACCGGGGACAAAATCCCCGGTCAGTTTAACATTTAAAATACAACTTCTACTGAGTAAAGTTCACTACATTTTTTATTCTCCATCTTACCTTCTTGAGTTTTAATTTTAATATTATCCTTCTCCTGATCACTCAAAAACAAGCTCAAGAAACCAGTATCTTCAATATGTCTATTCAAGTCTTTTGCAACACATGGAATACCATTGATTTCATCAATATCATCGCTTAAATAGGTTGTACCGTCTTTAAATTTAAGAATAAATTGCATAATATCACCTCTCTGATATTTTAGTTGTATCAAACCTCTTAAACTTTATATTCGTGACTTCTCGAAAAACTCCTGCAAAAAACATGATAAATTTTCTCAACTTTTAATGAAATACTTAATCTATATCAAGAGATAATTTATCATTTAAAATATCAATCTTCTTATCATCTGAAATATTAAGATTTAATGGTGTAATTGAAATAAATCCATTTTTTACTGCATTTACATCAAAATCATCATTTTCATAAGTTTTATTTCCACCTCTAAACCAGAAATATTTTCCTCCCGCAGGATCTACCCTTTCTTCAACGGAGTCTTCATATATCTGAGGTGCAAGTGAAGTTACCTTATAACCATTATACTTAGAATATTTTAAGTCAGGAAAATTAATATTTAAAGGACCATCAATTAAATTCAATGAGTCTATAAAATCATCATCATTTAAATAATCAACTATCTTTTCAGCTACAGCTTTAAAGTTTTTTGACCCAACAACTGATAGTGAGACCGCAATTGCCTTGTAACCCTGAATATAGGCCTCTATTGCCGCTGAGACAGTTCCAGAATAGTAGACATCATATCCAAGATTATGGCCATGATTAATACCTGATATGACTAAATCAGGCTTGAAGTCTTCAAATACTTTTAATGCAAGTTTAATACAATCAGCAGGAGTCCCATTAACCCTATAAGCATCATTCCCTAAACTTTTACTTTCTGTTTTAAATAATCTTAACGGTTTTCTAATAGTAATCGCATGGCTGATGGCACTACGTTCCTGATCAGGGGCAATCACCTTAAGTTTATGACCTGCTTCGATCAAAGATTCTGCCATTCTTTTGATTCCCTCTGCATAAATTCCATCGTCATTTACTAACAATATTTTCATAATTTGATTTCTCCTTAATTTTCTCTACTATTTTACTTGCTTTTAAAAAAATAATTTGATATACTTCTAGTAATGATTATTAAAAGAAGGAGGGGAACATATTGGCTAAAAAGAAAACCAGGATGACTAAACAACGAAAGGCAATCCTTGAATTATTAAAAAGCACTGATTGTCATCCAACTGCTGATTGGATATATAAAGAGGTTAAAGATGAGATACCAAATATAAGTCTTGGTACAGTTTATCGTAATCTTAATTTTTTAGCAGAACAGGAAGAGATAATGGTTCTAGACTACGGAAGCACTCATAGCAGATATGATGGAACACCTGAGCAACATTATCATTTCCATTGTCAGGAATGCGATAGTGTCTATGATATCCATATCGATCTTAAAGAGACTCTTAATGAACAAGCAGAAGAAGCAACCCCTTTTACAATTAACGAACATAGACTGGAATATTACGGAATCTGTGATAAATGTCAGAATTATTAATTTTTTTAGACTACCGATTAAATTATCGGTAGTTTTTTATTTTTCTCATCTTTTCTCTTCTCTATTTTCACCATCAATACCATTATCCTGAGTATATATCCTATAAGTAGGATAAGCTAAATCAACATCATCATTATTTTCTATAAAGTCCATAATCCCCTCCCAAAAATCTTCGTTAGTCGCCCTTCTCTTTCTAGGTTCACAAAGATAACGAATAGTAAGTTCAATACCACTGGCTTTAACATTTGTATATACAATAGGTGTTAGTTTTTTATATTCTTTTTTAGCTGAATTAACTATCTTCTCTCTTGCTTCTCGATTAATCTTTCTAGCCTTAATTTTTGCAATCTCCTGTAAGGCTTCCTTTGCCTTCCTCCAATTACTTTCAAAGGTTAATAATATCCTAATTTCATTCCAGATAAACTCAAAACCCTGGGTATAATTAGATATATTTTTATTTAAAGTATGCCCATTTGGAACATAAACAATCCTTCCAGTACTCTGATCTGAGTCTACCCAATTACCAATCTCCATAAGAGAAGTTTCAAATAATCTTATATCAATAACATCTCCCTTTACATTACCGATCTCTACTCTATCACCAATGCAATATGGCCTCCTGATTATTAAATATAACCT
>CAYONR010000037.1:0-11184 GCA_964405365.1 uncultured Halanaerobiaceae bacterium | reverse complement strand
TTGATGCAGAAAGAATCAAAGCTAAATGCAGAGAACAGGCAGAAGACTTCTGGAAAAGATTCTAATAAAGTTCCAATTGGAAGTGCTGATTTTTTAGCACCAAAAAGTCTGGAACAAGCTTTAGATTATAGGAAAAGATATGGATTTGAAGCAACGGTTATTGCCGGTGGAACAGATATAATGGTGGATTATTTTGAAAGATTATATGAGGTCAATAGCTGGTTAGATTTAAATAAAATAGAAGAGTTAAAAAAGATAGAAATTAATGAAAAAGAAATTATTATAGGTGCAACAGTTACCCATAAAAGAATAGCTGAACATCCTGATTTACAAAAATATTTGCCAATGTTAGCTAAAGCCTCTTCTGAGGTTGGAGCCTGGCAGATACAGAGCAGAGGAACTATTGGTGGTAATATTGTTACTTCTTCACCTGCTGGAGATACTCTTGCACCTTTATTGGCCTATGATGCAAAAGTTGTTCTCCGGTCAAAAGGCGATAAAAGAGTCCTTGATATGAATGATTTCTTTATTGGTCCTAAAGAAAATGTTGAAGAATCCGATGAACTTTTAACTGAAATTATAATTCCTAAACCAGCACAAAATACATTGAATCGCTGGAAGAAGGTAGGTAAAAGAAAAGCACTTATTATTTCCAGCCTGACAATGGCTATTTTAATAGAAGTTGATAATAATGGTGTAATCGAAACTGCTCGAGCATGTTATGGAGCTGTAGCACCAACACCAATAGAAGTTAAAAATGTCGGTGATTATTTAAAAAATCAAAAATTAAAAGAAGTTGATGCTCAAAAAGCAGGGGAGATAGCTGCAGCTGAAATATCTCCTATAGATGATATTAGGGGGACAGAACAATATAGGCGCCAGGTAACTTATGATTTAACAGTGAATGCAATTAAAGAAATGGCAAAAGAAATATAGGAGGTGCTTGAGAATGGAAATTAAATTTACAATAAACGGTGAAGAAAGAACTGAGCAGGTTAAACCAAATCAGCGCCTTCTTGATTTAATAAGAAAAGATTTAGGATTAGTCGCTGCTAAAGAAGGTTGTGGTAAAGGCGAATGTGGTGCCTGTACAGTTATAATGAATGGTGAACCGGTAACTTCCTGCCTGGTTCTTGCGGCTCAGGCAGATGGTGCAGAGATTTTAACAGTTGAAGGGCTTGCTGAAGGCGATAATCTTCATCCATTACAGGAAGCTTTTATTGAAGCAGGGGCAGTTCAGTGTGGATTTTGTATACCAGGCTGTATTATGACAGCTTATTGCCTTCTGAATGAAAATAACTCACCAACTCGCCAGGAAATCAGAATAGCTCTGGCAGGAAATATTTGTCGCTGTACCGGTTACCAGAAGATTGTTGATGCTGTTCAATTAGCAGCTAAAAAGATGGTTGCTGGGGGTGAAAGTTAATGGCTGAAAGATTTGTTGGAAAAGGCGTAGAAAAAGTTGATGCTAGATCAAAGGTTACTGGAGAAGCCAGATATACTGAAGATTTAATAAATGAATTTGAGGACCTTCATTATGTGCGGGTGTTGAGAGCGCCTCATCCCCATGCTTATCTTCGCTCAATAGATACATCAAAGGCAGAAAAAGTTTCTGGAGTTGTTGGAGTCTTTACTGCTGCTGATTTTCCCGAACTAAAAGAGTTTGGGCTGATCATTAAAGATCAGCCAGCTTTAGTTAGAGTTGGAGAGAAAATGCGATTTATGGGAGATGCCCTGGCCTTTGTTGTAGCTGAAAATGATGAGGCTGCTTTAATAGCCAGAGATAAAATAGAAGTTGAGATAGAAGAGCTTGAAGTTGTATCTGATGCCAGGGAGGCAATGCAACCAGATGCACCTGAAGTTCATGAAGATCATCTCATAAAAGTAACCCATTATATAGATGATGAGTTAAACCATAGCAATATTATTTCTGACCATTATATTGAAAAAGGTAATGTTGAAGAAGGGTTTGAAGAAGCAGATCATGTATTTGAAAATGAGTTTACAACTCAGTTTTTAGATCATGTACCACTCCAGGTGGAAAAAGGTATTGCTGATTATGACTCTGAAACAGGAGTTATAACTATCTGGGCAGCAACACAATGGCTTCATGATACCCAGGCCGATATGGCCCAGGCTTTAGGAGTCAGTAAGGATAAGATAAGGATTAAGCAGCCAGTAATTGGTGGTGCATTTGGCAAGAAAGAAGATATTTCTGTTCATATCCATCTGGCCCTTGCTGCTAAGGAAACAGGCAAACCAGTCGCTTTGATCTATAATCGTGAGGAATCAATGATAGCCCAGTCAAAAAGACATCCAATGATTATTAGACATAAAACAGGAGTAACAGATGATGGTAAACTAACTGCCTGGCAGACAACTTTAATTGGTGATACAGGGGCTTATGCTTCAAGTGGTGTAGCTGTGGTTCATAAAGGTTTATATCATTGTACAGGGCCTTATATAGTGCCTAATGTAAGAGGTGTATGTTATACAGTTTATACAAATAACACCTATTGTGGAGCCATGCGTGGATTTGGAGCGACCCAGATGGCCTTTGCTTACGATTCTCAGATGGATATAATTGCTGATGAATTGGGCATTGACCCGGCTGAATTCCGCTATAAAAATGCTTATAAACCAGGTTCTACTACTCCTAATTGCCAGGAATTAAATGAAAGCGTTAATGTTAGAGAAACTATAGATAAAGTAAAAGAACTATCTGGCTGGAAGGAGGCTGATAGCGATGCTTAAAAAAGGCCGTGGTTTAGCAACAATCATGTTTGGTTTCGGTTATGGCGAGGGTTTTCCAGACCATTCTATAGCTGAAATTGAGTTTACAGAAGATAAGATATTAATTAGAACATCAGCAGCCGATGTTGGCCAGGGGGTTCAGACTGTAGTCACTCAGATTGCAGCAGAAGTTTTAAAGATCAGCCCTGAGTATTTTGAAATAGTTGAAGGAGATACTCATACAACTCAGAATGCTGGATCGACTTCAGCTACCAGACAGACATTCTTTACAGGAAACGCAGTCAAAGAAGCTGCTGAAGATCTTTTAGGGAAGATTTATCATCATGCCAGTCAACTTTTTACAACCAACCATCCTGAAATGGGAGTAAAAGATGGCAGAGTATTTCCCCATGAAGACCTGGATGAAGAGCTGACTTATTGGGAGCTTGCTGAAAAATTAAAAGAAGAAAATATTGAATTAAAAGGCCGGGGGACATTCTTTCCAAAGACATACAAACCGGATCAGCGAACTGGTGAATCTAAAAGGGTATATGTAGGTTATACTTTTGTCTCCCAGGTAATTGATCTTTTTATTGATACTCTAACCGGTGAGGTTATTGTAGATAAAGTCCATACAGCTCTTGATGTTGGTAAAGCCATTAACCCACAGGGTGTAGAAGGTCAGATTGAAGGAGGTACTGTTCAGGGAATTGGCATGGCCTTGATGGAAGAACAGGTAATTGAAAATGGTTTTACAATCAATGCAGATATGAGCCGCTACTTAATACCTACTTCAGTTGATAGCCCTGAGTTTCAATCAGTTTTAATTGAACGAGAAGATACTAATGGCCCATATGGCGCAAAAGGTATTGGAGAACCATGTACAATCGCTGCTGCGCCGGCAGTTGCCAATGCTGTTTATGATGCTATAGGAGTGAGAATTAAAGACTTACCAATTACGCCAGAAAAGATAAAAGCAGAACTCGCAAATCAAGAAAACTAAGAAATTAATATAATAAGGAGATGATGTTAATGGTTGATCTAAATCTAGAATTATTTGGAACAGAATTTAAAAATCCAGTTATGCCTGCTGCTGGACCACCAATAAAGGATGCAAAGCTTGCCAAAAAAGCTGCAGAAGGTGGTGCCGGAGCAATTGTAACAAAAACTATATCAGTAGAAGCTGCTCAGGTTCCACGTCCTAATATGGCCTCAATTAGAGGCGGTTTTATGAATACTGAACTCTGGTCAGAAATGGGGCCAGACCAGTGGCTTGATAACGAATATCCAGAAATAGCTAAATTGGGACTGCCTGTTATTGTAGGATTAGGCTATTCTGCTGATGAAATCAAAGAACTTGCAGGCAAAGTAGAACCATATGCTGATGCTCTTGAACTATCTACTCATTATTTAGGGGATGATCCAACTCCTGTTATCGAGAGCATAAAAGCAGCTAAAGAAGGAGCTGACTTACCAGTCTGGGTAAAATTAAGTCCACAGATTGATATTCCAATGTTTGCCAAAGCAGCTGAAGAAGCAGGGGCAGACGGACTTGTTTTAATCAACTCCTTCGGTCCAACAATAGATTTTGATGTTAAAGATGGTCGCCCATTAATGGGTAGTGCTAATGGTTTTGGCTGGTTATCAGGCCCGGCAATCTTTCCACTTGCATTAAGAGCAGTCTATCAGGCTGTAACCAGTGTTGATATACCTGTAATTGGTGTTGGAGGTATCAGCAACGGAATAGATGCAATAAAAATGATTATGATGGGTGCTCAAGCTGTTCAGGTTTGTACAGCTCCTATCGTTAAAGGACCAGAAGTATATGGCAAGATAGTTAAAGAGATGGAAGAATTTATGGAAGAACATGGCTATTCATCCCTCGATGATATACGTGGTATGGCCATAGAAGAGATGTATAGCGAAGATAAATTCGAAACAGTAGTTCCAGAAGTGACTGAAGAAAATTGTACAACTTGTATGCTCTGTATTGAAAGCTGTGTCTATTATGCAATTGAATTAGATGAGTCAGAAGAATTTATAAAAATTGATCCTGAAAAATGTGCAGGGTGTGGCTTATGTGTAACTAGATGTAACTTTGATGCTTTACATTTGCCTTCACAACAGTAGGATTGATTAATATGAATAAATCACTATTAAAAGTTGCAAGAGGAGAAGAAAAGGCCGATTTAGTTTTAAAGAATGGCAAAATAGTTGATTTATATAATTGTGAAATAATTGAAGCCGATTTAGCAATAAGTGCAGGAATAATTGTAGGTTACGGAGAATATAAGGGCAAGGAAGAAAAAGATTTAAATGGTAAATATATTCTTCCAGGTTTTATTGATGCCCATCTTCACCTTGAAAGTTCAATGGTTGAGCCGGCAGAGTTTTGCCGGCTTGCTATTAACAGGGGAACATTAACAGTCATAGCTGACCCTCATGAAATTGCCAATGTAACAGGGTTTGATGGAATTAAATATTTTTTAGATCAGGGTAACCAATTGCCCTGGAATTTTCACTTAATGCTCCCATCATGTGTTCCGGCTACTAAGGCAGAAACTACAGGGGCTAATTTAACAGCAGCAGACCTCTATACTCTTATTGATGAACCAGGGATATTTGGCCTGGGCGAGATGATGGATTATCCAGGAGTTATAAATGGGAGAGATACTGTCTGGGATAAATTAGAAACTTTTAATGATTATTTTATAGATGGCCATGCACCTGAAGTAGCTGATAAAGATCTGAATGCTTACCTATTAGGCGGAATTCAGGCTGACCATGAATGTACAACAGCTAAAGAGGCGAAAGAAAAGGTTGCTAGAGGGATGTATATCATGATCAGAGAAGGTTCAGTTACTAAAGATATGGAAGAATTATTACCTGCAGTCAACGATATAAATCATTGTTCCTTTATGCTAGCTACTGATGATAGACATGCAGATGATCTTCTATTAGAAGGTCAGATAGATCATCTTATTAAAAGGGCTATTGACTTAGGTATGGAACCAATTAAAGCATATCGCCTTGCCACTTTAAACCCGGCCAAAGCTTTAGGCTTAGAAGATAGAGGTGCTATTAGTCCAGGTAAGAGAGCAGATTTAGTAATAATTGATAATCTTGAAGAAGTAAAAATATCTGAAGTGTTTAAAGATGGTGAGCTCATTTCAAATGAATATGAGTCAGTTGATTTTCCAGAAATAGTCAAAGATACTGAGAATTATCAGAATGTTATTGATACTGTAAATATTGCTGGAATTGATAAGGAAGATTTTTCCTTACCTCTGGCTAAAACCTATCGTGTAATTCAGATAATCGAAAACCAGATAATCACAAGGGAAAGAGAAATCGAGAGAGAACCTGGTGAAAATCCAGCAGACTTTTTGAAAAGAAATAATCTAACAAGAATTGCAGTTATTGAGAGGCATAATGCTACTGGTAATTTAGGTCTTGGACTCATCAGTGATTTAGGTATTCAAGAGGGGGCGATAGCCAGTTCTATTGCTCATGATTCTCATAATATTATTGTAGCAGGTAAAAATAGAGGAGATATGTTAGCTGCTGTTGAAAGACTTGAAGAATTATCAGGCGGTCAGGTTGTTATATCTAATGGCAAAGTATTAGCAGAATTACCTTTGCCAATTGCAGGCTTAATGTCTGATTTATCACTTGAAGAGGTATCTAAAAGATTAAAAAGCTTAGATAAAGCAGCAGAACAAATTGGTATTAATATTAAAAGTCCTTTTATGGTACTGGCATTTTTAGCATTACCAGTAATTCCTGACATAAAAATTACTGATAAAGGTTTGTATGATGTTAAATCTTCAAAACATATAGATTTAACTTTAAATTAAGTGATCTAAATTAAAGGGGGTGTTGTACAAAAATTATATATAAGAGTTAATTCAGTTAACTATTTTGTTGTTATGGACAATACAAGGAGGTAATAAAAAAGATGGCAAATGATCGTCAAGTAGAACCGGCTAAAGAAGGCTTATTAAATGATGTCTTTAAATTACGTGAAAATAATACAAATGTAAAGACAGAAGTTATTGCAGGTATTACTACATTTATGACAATGGCCTATATTATATTTGTTAACCCTTCAATATTAAGTGATGCAGGTATGCCATTTGAAGGCGTCTTCATAGCTACCATTGCAGGTATTATTCTTGGTACACTAGCGATGGCAGCTCTTACAAACTATCCATTTGCCCTGGCTTCAGGTATGGGGCTTAATGCATTCTTCGCTTATTCAGTAGTTATAGGGATGGATGTTGCCTGGCAGGTAGCGCTTGGTATCATCTTCTTTGAAGGTGTATTATTTATTATATTAAGTGTTACACCGGTTAGAGAAATGATAGTTAACTCTATCCCCATGTGTTTAAAAACTGGTATTTCAACAGGTATTGGTTTATTTATTGCTTTTATCGGTTTTCAGAATGCAGAAATTGTTGTTGGTTATGACGCTACATTAGTTACTATTGGAGAAGTTCTTTCCGGGACTGGTTTAGTTGCGATGGTGGGACTTATTATTTCAGGTGTTCTATATTCATTAAAAATTAAAGGAGCTTTATTATGGGGTATCATCGGAGCAACTTTATTTGGTTATATAAATGGCGTTACTCCAATGCCGGATGGAATTGTTCAGATGCCTTCATTTGCAGATTGGAACCAGGTTTTATTTGAACTTGATTTTGCTGCAGTCTTTGATGTTGGTCTGATTGCTGTTATACTTTCATTCCTGTTTGTTGATCTTTTCGATACAGCAGGAACATTAGTTGGAGTCAGTCAGCAGGCTGGTTATCTTGATGAAAATGGAGATCTACCTAAGGCAAGTAGAGCTTTACTTGCAGATGCTATTGGTACTACTGGTGGAGCATTATTCGGTACCAGTACAGTTACAACATATATAGAATCAGCTTCTGGTGTTGCTGAAGGAGGTAGGACCGGTTTAACTGGTGTAGTTGTATCAATATTATTCTTTCTTTCCTTATTCTTTATGCCTATAGTTGGTATAGTACCGGCTGCTGCAACAGCTCCAGCATTAATAATTGTTGGTACTATGATGATGACTAACATTACTAAGCTAGATTGGGATGATTATACAGAGGTTCTACCGGCATTTATGACAATGGTAGTAATGCCTTTCACTTATTCAATTTCTGATGGTATTGCTGTTGGATTTATAATTTATCCATTGCTGAAATTATTTACCGGTCAGGGCGAAGATGTTCACTGGCTTGTCTATGTTTTAGGTGTTGTCTTTGCAGCTTATTTTGTATTCCTCTAAAAAGCAAAATACTAAATCATAAATTAAAGGGCGGGGATTTCCCCGCTCTTTGTCAATATGAACGCTTGTAAGTTAAGCTGACATAGAATATAATAAAATAGAAAGTTAATAAATTTTGCTACATATTTAAAGGGACCTGCCGGTTACCCGACAGTTACCTGCTGGTATCTTTGAGCAAATTTCACAAAGTATTTTTAGTTTCTATTTATCTAAAAATTAACTTAAATATTAAAAGGAAACCAGCAAATAATCTAGAATAAGTTTATAACGGAAATTGACATTAATTTTAAGTAAGGAGGGTATGTTTTGGACGATAAATTTAAAGAGCTTAAAGAAAAGCGAGAAAAAATTAAATTAGGCGGCGGTCAGAAGAGAATTGACAAGCAGCATGATAAAGGTAAATATACTGCCAGAGAGCGAATAGATATGCTTTTAGATGATGGCAGCTTTCAGGAAGTCGGCATGTTTGTTAAGCATAGGGTGGGAGATCTTGGCCTTGATGAGAAAGAGATACCTGGAGAAGGTGTCGTTACAGGTCGCGGAACAATCAATGGCAGAAATGTTTTTGTTTTTGCTCAGGATTTTACTGCTATGGGCGGTTCTCTCGGTGAGATGCATGCAAAAAAAATATGGAAGATTATGGACCTGGCTGAAAAAGCAGGTGCACCATTAATAGGACTTAATGATTCAGGAGGCGCTAGAATCCAGGAAGGAGTCCATTCCTTAAGTGGTTATGGCGGTATATTCTACAGGAACTCCCGTAACTCAGGCGTGATTCCCCAACTATCAGTAATACTGGGCCCATGTGCTGGCGGAGCAGTCTATTCACCTGCCTTAACAGACTTTATTTTTATGGTTGATAAAACTAGTAAAATGTTTATTACTGGCCCTCAGGTTATTAAATCAGTTACTGGCGAAGAGGTAACTGCTGAAGATCTTGGTGGAGGTATGGCCCACAATCAATTTAGTGGAGTGGCTCATTTTCTCGATAATAATGAAGAAGCCTGTTTTGATAGGATTAAAAAATTATTGTCATTTATTCCTGATAATAATATGCAATCTCCTCCATTTAAAGAAACTTCTGATCCCCTTGATAGAACTGAAGAAATATTAAGAACTACAGTACCGGAATCACCAAATAAAGCTTATGATATAAGAGATGTTATAGAATTAATAGTTGATGACAAAGATTTCTTAGAAGTTCAGCCCTATTTTGCAGCCAATGTAGTTGTAGGTTTTGCCAGATTAGGTGGTCATAGTGTTGGAATTATAGCCAATCAACCTAAAGTAAAGGCAGGCTGTCTTGATATTGATTCTTCAGATAAAGCAGCCCGGTTTATCCGTTTCTGTGACTCCTTTAATATTCCACTATTAACATTAACTGATGTGCCTGGCTATCTACCAGGGGTAGAACAGGAACATGGTGGAGTTATCAGACATGGAGCAAAACTATTATATTCCTATAGTGAAGCAACAGTACCTAAATTAAATGTTATCTTACGGAAGGCTTATGGTGGTGCCTATATAGCCATGAGCAGTAGTCACCTCGGTGGAGATTATGTTTTTGCCTGGCCACAGGCTGAAATAGCAGTTATGGGACCACAGGGTGCAGCTAATATCATTTATCGTAAAGAGATTAAAAACGCCGATAATCCAGAAGAAGTCAGGCAGGAGAAAATAGATGAATATAGAGAAAGCTTTGCCAACCCATATCAGGCAGCAGCCCAGGGTTTTGTTGACGATGTAATCCTACCTGAAAATACCAGACCAGAACTTATCAGAGCATTAGAATCTATAAAAGAGAAAAAAGATGAATTACCAGATAAAAAACATGGTAATTTTCCTGTATAAATATTTTCAAGAATTGAAAGGGGGAGAATATGTCACCTCTAGAATTAATTAGAGATGCAGAAACTCTGGCAGAAATGACTTTAGGTGAAACCCTTGTTGCCGGAGTTCAGATAGCACTGGTAGGTATGATTGTTGTCTTTAGTATCTTATTTTTATTAATGGTTTCAATTAAAATAATGGAAAGACTGGTTAATGGAAATGATTCAGATAGACCTACTAAAAAGGCTAAACCAGCTCCAGATAAACAGCCAGGAGGAAAATCTAAACCTGAACAGGATTCATTAGATCCAGAAATTCTGGCAGTAATAACAGCTTCAATTCAAAGCTTTTACGGTCCAGATAAAAAGTTTAAGATTTTAAGAGTTAAAGACCATCAAGAAAATATTTCAGCCTGGGGCCAGCAGGCCAGAGGCGGTAGAAAGAAATAATTATTGAGGAGGAAATATCTTAATGAGTAAAAAGTTTAAAATTACAGTAGAAGGAAAAACATATGAGGTTGAAGTCGAAGAATTAGGTACAGCAAGTTCTTCTAACCCTTCACCTGCTCAAAAAACTCAGTCAACTGAAAGGGTGCAGGCGCCTGCTCCTAAAAAATCATCAGGAGGATCTAAAAAGCAGCAGCCTGCAGCTACTGGCGGCGGAGTCGTTGAAGCCCCGATGGCCGGTAAAATTATAGAGGTTAAAGTATCAGAAGGTGAAGAAGTTAGTCAGGGAGATTTAATTGTTGTTTTAGAAGCTATGAAAATGGAAAATGAGATATATGCTCCAGCAGCCGGCGAAGTTACTGAAGTAATGGTTGCTGCTGAAGATTCAGTCGATTCTGGTGATCCTCTTTTAAAGATAGAGTAGACCCAGTAAAAGGAGGTAGAGACTTTGTTTTCAACATTGGTCGACTTTTTTAGCGAGTCAGGCTTAGCTTTAATAGGTTATAAAGAAATTATAATGATTATAGTCTCATTCATTTTATTATATTTAGGTATAGTGAAAAAATATGAACCATTATTACTTGTTCCAATAGCATTTGGAATGCTCTTAGTCAATTTGCCTATGACAGGATTAATGAAAGAAGCAACAGCAAATCAACCTGCTGGGTTATTCCGGTACTTCTATATGGGTAATGCTTTAGGTGTCTTTCCGCCATTAATCTTTTTAGGTGTCGGAGCTATGACAGATTTTGGTCCATTAATTGCAAATCCAAAAAGTCTGCTTTTAGGTGCTGCAGCCCAGTTCGGTATTTTTGTTACTTTCCTGGGCGCAATATTATTAGGCTTTACAGGTCAGGCAGCAGCTCCAATTGGAATAAT
>CAYONR010000036.1:0-11539 GCA_964405365.1 uncultured Halanaerobiaceae bacterium | reverse complement strand
GTTGCCATGGTTTCTGTGAAAGGGGACCAATTGCTATAGTATATCCTGAAGGTGTGTTTTATTCTGAATTAAAAGATTATGATGTTGCTGAGATTGTTGAAGAACATTTATTAAAGGGGAGAATAGTTGATCGTCTGCTTTATGTAGATGATGATAAAGAAAAAGTTCCTGGATATAGTGATATTGATTTTTATAAGAAGCAGAAAAGGATTGCTCTTAAAAATTGTGGTCGGATTGATCCAGAGAACATAGATGAATATATTGCCGGTGGCGGCTATGAGGCTATGGGCATTGCTCTGACTGAACTTAATCAGGATAAAGTTGTTGGAATGGTTAAAGATTCAGGGCTCCGTGGCCGTGGTGGCGGTGGTTTCCCGACTGGCTTAAAATGGTCTTTTGCTGCTAAGTCACCAGGTGACAAGAAGTATGTCATCTGTAATGCTGATGAGGGCGATCCAGGAGCATTTATGGATAGAAGTATTCTGGAGGGTGACCCTCATAAGATTATTGAAGGTATGGCTATTGCCGGTTATGCAATCGGGGCTGATGAAGGTTATGTCTATGTGAGAGCTGAATATCCTCTGGCTATTAAAAGGCTTAGGAAAGCTATTAAAGACGCAGAAGAGTACGGGCTTTTAGGTGATGATATTTTTGGTTCAGGATTTAATTTTAAATTGAATATTAAAGAAGGAGCTGGAGCTTTTGTCTGTGGCGAAGAGACAGCGCTAATGGCTTCAATTGAAGGCAAACGGGGAATGCCAACACCGAGGCCTCCTTATCCAGCAGTTAAAGGCCTCTGGGGTAAGCCGACAAATATAAATAATGTGGAGACTCTTGCTAATATCCCATTTATTATTCAGGAAGGCCCAGAAGCATTTTCCAGTTATGGAACTGAAGGCAGTCCAGGTACAAAGGTTTTTGCTTTAACTGGCAAGATAAAGAATACTGGCCTGGTTGAGGTTCCAATGGGGACAACTTTAAGAGAGGTTATCTTTGATATCGGTGGCGGTCTTCAGGAAAATAGAAAGTTTAAGGCTGTTCAGACCGGCGGGCCTTCTGGTGGCTGTATACCTGAGGATTATTTGGATCTACCAATCGATTATGATTCTTTGCTTGAAGTTGGAGCTATGATGGGTTCTGGCGGAATGGTTGTTATGGATGATAATACCTGCATGGTTGATGTATCCAGATTCTTTTTAAATTTCACCCAGAGTGAATCCTGCGGTAAATGTACTCCTTGCCGTGAAGGAACTAAACGGATGTTAGAGATTTTAAATAGAATTACTGAAGGAAAAGGAAAATCAGGTGATATTAAGTTACTTAGAGAACTGGCTGAGCATATTAGAGATACATCTCTCTGCGGTTTAGGACAGTCTGCCCCAAATCCTGTACTCAGTACTCTTCAATATTTTGAGAATGAATATATTGCCCATATTGAAGATGAAAAGTGTCCGGCTGGTGTTTGCCCAGATTTGAAAGGTGCTTATTATGTCTTAGAAGATGATTGTATCGGTTGTGGTATCTGCATGAAGTCCTGCCCTGTAGATGCAATTAGCGGTAAGCCAAAAGAGGTTTATACAATAGATAGTGAACTCTGTATTTCATGTGGAGTCTGTGCTGATAAATGTCCTAAAGATGCGATTGCTGTTGGTTAAAATGAATCTAGCAATTAATGATAAAATGGAGGCGAATAAGTATGAGTAAAGTTAAATTAAAAATAGATGGCAGTCCTGTTGAAGTAGAGTCAGATATGACAATTCTTGACGCAGCTAAAGAAGTAGGAATTGATGTTCCTAAACTTTGTTATCATCCAGACTTAACATTACATGGGGCCTGCCGGGTCTGTGTTGTTGAGAATGAAGATAATGGTCAGCTACTGGCATCCTGTGTGGCACCGGTCCAGGATGGGATGGAAATTAGCACCAGGAGCATGAAAGCCAGGCAGGCAAGAAGAAGGAATGTGAAACTTCTACTGGCAAACCATCCAAACGATTGTCTTGGCTGTGACAGAAATGGCAGCTGTGAATTGCAGGACCTTGTTTATAGCATGGGAATTGGCAGTCATGATGTTGATGAACTTGCAGGTGAACGGAGAGACCTGCCAATTGATGATGTTGGACCTTCTTTAAGAAGGGATCCTAATAAATGCATTCTCTGTGGTCGCTGTGTTCGAGAATGTGAGGAAATTCAGGGGGTCTCAGCTTTACAGTTTAGTGAGCGGGGATTTGATTCGATTGTGACAACGGCTTTTGATCTGCCGCAGAGTGAGATTAACTGTGCTAATTGTGGCCAGTGTGCTACTGTCTGTCCAGTAGGTGCAATAACTGAAAAGATTGAGATTGGAGATGTCTGGGAAGCTATTGAAAATGATGATATCCATGTAATTGTGCAGACTGCTCCGTCGATTCAGGCGACTATTGGCGAAGAGTTTGGAATGGAGCCTGGTGCTGTTGTGACTGGTAAATTAGTTTCGGCATTAAGGCATATTGGTTTTGATGGGGTCTATTCAACTGAGTTTACCGCTGATCTAACAATTTTGGAGGAGGGTAATGAGTTTCTCCGGAGGCTTAAAGGTGATAAGAATCTGCCCCATATAACTTCCTGCTGTCCAGGCTGGGTTAAGTTTGCCGAGCATAATTATCCTGAATTGTTGCCCCATTTATCTACTGCTAAATCACCGCAACAGATGTTTTCAACTCTGGCTAAAACTTATTATGCCGAACAAAAAGGACTGGATCCTGCTAAAATATATACAGTGGCCATAATGCCCTGTACTGCTAAAAAGTTTGAAAAAGAGCGGGATGAGATGAGGTCCAGTGGTTATAAAGATACAGATGCTGTTTTAACGACTAGAGAACTGGCCAGAATGATTAGAGAATTAGGTTTAAGGTTTGATTTATTAGATGATCAGGATTACGATGAGTTAATGGGTGATGTCTCTGGTGCCGGTACAATCTTTGGAACGACTGGTGGAGTTACTGAAGCTGCAATTAGAACGGTTAAAGAAGAGTTGACCGGGGAAGAACTTGAGAGATTGGATCTTGATTTTAGAGGTACCAATGAAGCCACAGTAGAAATCGGTGATAAAAAGATTAATGTTGCTATTGCCAATGGTCTGGCTAAAGCATCAGAACTATTAAAGGCTGTTAAAAATGGCGAAAAAGATTACCATTTTATTGAAATAATGGCATGCCCCCATGGCTGTGTAGGTGGCGGTGGCCAGCCTTTACCTGTAGATGAGCAAAAGAAGGATGCCAGGGCCAGGGGTCTTGGAAGTATTGATGAGACAAGTAGTATTAGAAAGTCTCATAAAAATCCGAAAATAATTAAATTATATAATGAGTTTTTAGGTGAACCATTGAGTGGCGAAGCTCATCATCTCTTGCATACAAATTATAAAGAAAGACCTAAGAATTAAATAGGTTAAGTATTCAGGCTAAAAAGCTAAGTATAAGATATAATCCTGGCTGATTATGAGAGATCAGCCAGGTATTTTTATTTTTTAGCTTTATAATAAGGGTATAATCTGTTATAATAATATATCGATACTTTTATTAGGAGTGATATGATGAATGATTTATTGATTATGACTCCAGGGCCGACTGAGATTGCTGAATCGGTAAGAAAAGCCATGGCTCAGCCGATTACCAATCCAGATCTTGATCCTGAGTTTTTTGATTTTTATGCTGAAATGGTTTCGAAATTGCAAAATATTTTACATACTGAAAATGATGTTATTGTTATGAGTGGCGAGGGAATTTTAGGTCTTGAATCGGCCTGTGCTTCCTTGATTGAGCCAGGAGATAGGGTTTTAGTTATTGATAATGGTATTTTTGGGAGAGGTTTTGCTGATTTTGTTCGTTTGTATGGTGGAGAAGTTGAATTAGTTGAGTTTCCAGACGATCGACCTGTAGATACCGATAAACTTGAAGAGGTCTTAAAAGAAGATTCTGATTATAAATTTGCTACCTTTGTTCATTGTGAGACTCCCACTGGAATTTTAAATTCAGCAGAGGAGATAACTGAGGTTTTAAACCGTTATGGTATTTTATCAGTTGTTGATTCTGTTTCAGCTGTTGGCGGGGTGCCTGTTAGAGTTGATAGCTGGGGTGTTGATATATTACTTGGTGGTTCTCAAAAATGTTTTTCAGCTCCTCCAGGAATTACTTTTATGACTGTCTCTGAAGCTGCCTGGAAGATGATTAATAATAGGGAGACTGAGGTTCATGGATATTATTTAAATTTAATCCCATGGCAGAACTGGTATGAGGATAAGAAATTTCCTTATACTCAGGCTATCAGTGATATCTATGCCTTTGACCAGGCTTTAGATAACTGGTTAGGGGATGAGAATGTTTTATTGCGCCATGAAGAAAATGGTAGAGCAGTTAGGAATACTCTGGAAAAAGCTGGATTGGAGCTATTTGCTAAAGATGGCTATTCAGATACAGTTACTGCTTTTAAGAAGCCTGCTGGGGTTGATTATGCAGAATTGAACCAGATTATGGCTGATAAGTATAATGTTATGATTGCCGGTTCTGTCGGGAAATATTCTGAAGATATTTTAAGAATTGGTCATATGGGTGAGAACTGTTATGAGGAGAAGATTTATAGGACCTTAAAGGCTTTAGATAAGACTTTAAGAGAATTAGGAGTAGAGCTTGAAAAGGAGCTGCAGTTAATTTTTGCTGAAGAGATAGCTTAAGTTCAGGAGGATTTTATGGAGATAGATTTAGTTGATCATGAATTAAATATATTATCTGAATCTGCTGAAGAGACGGCTGATTTAGGCAGATTGATTGCTGATATTATAAGTGATATTAGACCAGATCTGCCGTTGGTTATTTTATTAAATGGCGAGCTAGGTACTGGTAAGACATGTTTAAGTCAGGGTTTGATTGATAGACTGGCTGGAAGAAATGCAAATAGTCCTAGCTACTCTTTGATTAATCAGTATCAGGGGAGCAAACTTGATATTTATCATATTGATCTCTACCGGGTCGACAATGAATATGAGTTAGAAGAGATCGGTATTTATGAGATTCTTCTTGAAGAAAATCTTATCTTAATTGAATGGCCTGAACTGATTAGACCATATCTTGAAGATTATATTGAGATAAGGATTGAGGGTCAGGCTGATCAGGAGCGTCAACTAGTGCTTGATGCTAATTATAAGGTAGGGCAAAAACTATTAGAGAGAGTGAAGGAATATGCTGAGTCTAGGAATTAATACAGCGACAAATTATCTTGGGATTGGCCTGGCAGAAGATGGCCAGATTATTTCTGATCTTAATATTACTGTTGATCAGAGCCATAATCAGCGGTTATTGCCTGGAATAAAATATAGTCTTGACCAGCAGGGTATTAAGCTGGAAGAGATTGATATTATCGGGGCTGTAGTTGGTCCAGGCTCATTTACTGGTTTGAGAATTGCCCTGGCAACTATTAAGGCATTTGGCTTAATTAATAAATTTGAATTTGTTCCTATTTCCAGTCTAGATACCCTGGTACCGACAATTGAGAGGCAGGGGTATTATCTACCAATGCTTGATGCCAGAAGAAAGCGAGTTTATACCGCTCTTTATCAGGGTGGGTTTTCTCTGCCTAATGCTGGAAAGTTAAGTTATGATAGTGCTGTAAAAGTTTCAAGATTACCAGATTATTTAGCTGAATATATTACTGATGAAAGTCTGGATCTTATTTTTAGTGGACCTGGAGCTATTTATTATAAAGATAAGTTAGAGGAAGTTTTTGCTGATTCTAAATTTAATTATAGTATAACTGAAGGATATGAGAATACTGGACAGGGTGGAAGAATTGCCCGACTGGCTTACTATTATTATAATGAGGGACTTGTTACAAATATTAGAGAGGTTACTCCAGAGTATTTGAAGAAACCTCAGGCAGAGATTAATTGGCAGAGGCAGCAAAAGGAGGAGAATCAGGATGGAAGATAAATTAATACTTGCAGTTGAGACTTCCTGTGATGAAACTTCTGCTGCGGTTATCGGTAATGGGCCTGAGATTCGTTCAAATGTTGTGGCGTCCCAGATTGACTGGCATAAAAAATTTGGTGGGGTGGTTCCTGAAATCGCTTCCAGGAAACATCTTGAGTTGATAGAACCTGTGATAGATGAAGCTATTTATGAAGCAGGGATTGAATATAAAGATTTAGATGCAGTGGCTGCAACCAGAGGGCCTGGACTTGTTGGAGCTTTATTAGTTGGTTTTGCAGCAGCTAAAGGGTTGGCGTATAGTCTTGAGTTGCCTTTTATCGGTGTTAATCATGTTGCCGGCCATATTTATGCTAACTTTTTAATGAATAATGAGATTGCATCGCCATTTATCTGTCTGACTGTTTCTGGAGGGCATACAGATTTACTTTATTTTGATAAGCCTGGGAGTTATAAATTTTTAGGAAGAACAAAAGATGATGCAGCCGGGGAGGCCTTTGATAAAATTGCCAGGTTTTTAGAGTTAGGTTATCCTGGTGGACCTGAGATAGAGAAAATGGCTAAAACAGGAGATGCTAAAGCTATTGATTTGCCCAGGGCATTAGTTGGTGAAGCAGGTTATGATTTTAGTTTTAGTGGCTTGAAGACAGCAGTTATTAATTATGTTCATAATGCCAAACAGAGAGGCGAAGAAGTTGATAAGAATGATCTGGCGGCATCTTTTCAGCAGGCTGTTGTAGATAGCTTAATAGCTAGATTGGAGAAGGCAGTTGTTGATTTTAAGGCAGAATCTATTCTGCTGGCAGGTGGTGTTGCAGCCAATCAAGTTTTACGTAATGAGGTAGAAAAGATTGCCAGACAATCCGAGCTTGAGTTTTACGTTCCGCCTCTTAATTTATGTACTGATAATGCTGCTATGATAGGGGCAGCAGCTTATTATCTATTTGCTGATGCAGATTTTGATAGTCTGGATATCGGTGTAAAAGCTGATCTCTCTATGTAGTTTGAGGACTGATTATAATGAAAAATGGTTATTATTTAAAATTGATTTATCAGACAGTACAAGAATTTAATATTATACCAATGACATCGGTCTGTCAGCAGGCCTGTCTATTTTGCAGCCATCGCTTTAACCCGAAGGATATTGAAGTATATTCTGGAGGGCATTTAGAAAAGGGGATGGTTTTTTCTCTGTTTGATTATATTGATAAAGGGAGACCTGTATATATTGGAGAGTCTGCTACCAGAATTATTGAAGGAGAACCTTTTAACCATCCAGATTGGCAGGAGATACTTACTGAATTTAGAACTAGGTTTCCTGATACACCAATAAGGATAACAACTTCTGCTGCAGGATTAACTAAAGAGGATGTAAATATGCTGGCTGATTTAGATGAGAAGAATAGTGGTGGATTAAGATTAACTATTTCAGTTAATCTCCTTGATTTAGGAAAGAGGGAAGAGGTTCTTGGTGCTGGCTGTAATCAGAATATATTAGATATTCTTAAAGAATTAAATAGATATGAAATTGATGTAGAAGCGAGTTTTGTTGCTATTTTAGGGATTACTGGTTGGGATGAGTTAGAAAAATCTATTTATAGAGTAAGTGAATTCGAAAATATTAAGCTTGCCAGAATTATACTTGCAGGATATAGTAAATTTGCTAATGATAATATAAAGGATAAATTTGAAGTTGATCGCTTAAAATTACAGGAGAAAGTTGAAATTTTAAATAGCGAAGTATCTCTACCAATTATATTTGAACCTGCTATTATTAATGATTTAAATGCGGAAATCATAGGAGTTATTAATAATACTCCTGCCTGGAAAGCCGGTTTTAAAAAAGGTGACATTATAAGAAAGGTTTCTGATGAGGCTGTTTTTTCAAGGGTTGATGCCTTTAATAAGTTTAAGCAGAGTTTAGCAAGCGAAAAGAAATTTAAAGTTATAATTGAAAGAAAAGGTAATATTAAAGAGCTTGAAGTTAATGCTATAGGCTGGGAAGAATATAATTATTCCGGTTTAGTTATGGCTAACGATTTTTCTCTAGAAGAATATAATAAGATAAAAAGTAAGATAGATTTCTATCAGCCTGGGAAGATTTTAATATTAACTTCTGAGCTGGCCAGAGATAGGCTGGAACTTATTGCTGAAAGATTAGAGAAAGAATTCGATGTTGTGATTGATGTTATGCCAGTACCATCAAATTATTTTGGAGGTAATATTGGTTCGGCAGGTTTACTTGTTGTTGATGATTATAAATTAATAAAGGCCAGAGTAGATCAGCTGAATTATGATTTAATTATTACCAACTCAGATTTATTTGATCTCGATGGAAGAGATTTAAAAGGCAACTTAAGATCTGAACTACTGGACTTATTTTCAACAGAGCTGATCATTATATAATAATAATTCTTTAAATGAAGAATTAGAGAGTTTTAAGCAGCTAATCTTCTTAAATAAGAACTCTTGCTCTTATTGATGCTGTTAGAGGACTTGATTTCTGCTCTTTCCTTTATTATTATAATAATTGTGGTTATTAGCACTCGGCAAAAGTGAGTGCTAACAATATAGATAAATTTTGGACAATAAAATTTGAAGGGGGTATATTCAGTGAATCTTAGACCACTTAATGACAGAATCGTAGTTGAGTTTGTTGAAGAAGAGGAAAAGAAGACTGAAAGTGGTATCGTTCTTCCAGATACTGCCAAGAAAGAAAAGCCTCAACAGGGTAAAGTAGTAGCAGTTGGCAAAGGCTGTGAAGATGGAGAATTAGAAAGTGTTAAAGAAGGCGAGCTTGTAGTTTTTGATAAGTTTGCTGGTACAAAAGTAAATTTAGATGGTGAAGAATTTGTAATACTCAGCCTGGAAGATGTTCTGGCTGTAGTTGAATCATAAAATAAGGAGGGTAATATATAATGGCTAAAGAGTTAAAGTTTGGTGAAGATGCAAGAAGAGCTTTAGAGCGGGGCGTTGATTTGCTTGCCCGTTCAGTTAAGATTACATTAGGTCCAAAGGGTAGAAATGTTGTTTTAGAAAAAGGTTTTGGAGCTCCAACAATTACTAATGATGGTGTTAGTATTGCAAGAGAAGTTGAAGTTAAAAACCATTACGAAAATATGGGTGTTCAAACAGTCAAAGAAGTTGCAACTAAGACAAATGATGTTGCAGGTGACGGTACAACAACTGCAACTGTTTTAGCAGAAGCAATTTTTAAAGAAGGTCTTAAAAATGTTGCTGCTGGTGCAAATCCAATGCTTCTTAAGAGAGGTATTGAGAAAGCAGTTACCCGTTTAACCGATGAAATTGCTAACATAAGCAAGCCGGTTGAAGGTAAAGAGGCTGTTTCTCAGATTGCTGCTATTTCAGCTGCCGATGAAGAAATTGGTGAGCTAATAGCTGAAGCCATGGAAAAAGTTGGCCAGGATGGAGTAATTTCTGTAGAAGAATCAAAGAGTATGGGAACATCTCTTGATGTTGTTGAAGGTATGCAGTTTGACCGCGGATACCTTTCACCATATATGGTAACTGATACTGAGACTATGGAAGCTTCTTTAGAAGATCCATATATCTTAATAACTGATAAGAAGATTTCTAGTATTCAGGACATACTTCCATTACTAGAAAAAGTTGCCCAGTCAGGTAAAGCATTATTAATAATTGCTGAAGAAGTTGAAGGCGAAGCACTTGCTACTTTAGTTGTTAATAAGATAAGGGGAACATTTAATTGTGTTGCTGTTAAAGCACCTGGATTTGGCGACAGAAGAAAGCAACAGCTTGAAGATCTTGCTGTCTTAACTGGCGGTCAGGTAATCACTGAAGATCTTGGTCTCAAGCTTGAAAATGCTGATATTAGCATGTTAGGTCAGGCTAATAAAGTTACAATTACTAAAGACGATACAACAATTGTTGAAGGTAATGGCAATAAAGAAGATATTCAGAGCAGAATTGCCCGTCTAAGAAAGCAGATTGAAAATAGTTCTTCTGACTTTGATAGAGAGAAATTAGAAGAGCGTCTTGCTAAATTAGCCGGTGGAGTTGCTGTTATTAAAGTTGGTGCTGCTACTGAAACAGAGCTCAAGGAGAAGAAGCATCGTATAGAGGATGCTTTATCTGCAACAAGAGCTGCTGTTGAAGAAGGATTAGTACCAGGTGGTGGCGCAACCTTTATAGAAGCTATGAAAGCTCTAGATGAAGTAAAACTTGAAGGTGATGAAGCTACTGGTGTAGATATAGTAAGAAAAGCACTTGAAGCTCCTGTAAAGATGATTGCAAGTAATGCAGGGTATGAAGGCTCAGTAATAGTTGAAAAGCTTAAAGAGACTCATGCTGGTAAAGGCTTTGATGCTATGACTGGAGAGTTTGTTAATATGATTGATGCTGGTATTATTGATCCAGCTAAAGTTACTCGTTCAGCTCTTCAGAATGCAGCAAGTGCAGCAGCTATGTTATTAACAACAGAATGCTTGATTGCTGATAGAAGTGATGATGACGATGATGGCTCATCTGGAGGCGGAATGCCTGGCGGAATGGGCGGAATGCCTGCAGGAATGGGCGGAATGGGTGGCATGGGCGGCATGATGTAAGCCCAAACCCATCAAAAATTGCATGAAAATATAAAATGAAGGCGGTATGTCGGAAGGCATACCGCCTTTTTTGCTTGTACTATTCTTTTATGGTAAAATTCTAAATGAAAGGGCTAATAAATTAGAGTGTTAAATTGAATGATTGAGAGGAGCTGTCATGAAGGGGAATAAAATTTTAGTTGTTGATTTTGGTGGTCAATATGCCAGAATGATTGCCAGAAGGATTAGGGATTTAGGAGTTTATGCTGAGGTTGTAACAAATGATTTTGAGATTTCCGGATTTGCTGAAGAAAATGTTCTTGGGATTATCTTATCCGGGGGACCTGCAAGTACAACTGCTGAGAATGCTCCGATGATAGATTCAGAAATATTTGAACTTGAAAAACCGATTTTAGGGATCTGTTATGGAATGCAGTTGATTTCTAAGTTTTTACCTGGTGGTGAGGTGAAACCAAGTGAAAAAAAGGAATTTGGCCGGGCTGAACTTGAACTATTAGATACAAATGATAAATTATTTTCAGTTCTTAATTATTTTGCTGTTGACAATAAGTTATCAGTTTGGATGTCTCACGGAGATAGTGTAGTTGATTTACCAACTGGCTTTAAAAAGTTAGCCAGTACTGAGAATACTTCGATTGCAGCATTTGGGTCACCAGAATTAAATATTTATGGAGTTCAATTTCATCCAGAGGTAGAGCATACTACCGGAGGGAAAGAATTATTAAAAAGATTTGTTTTTTCTATTTGTAAAGCTGAAAAAAATTGGACTTTGGAAGAGATTGTTGAAGAGAAAATTTCTGAAATCAAAAATGTTATTCCAGAAGATTCTAATGTTGTATTAGGGTTATCTGGAGGAGTAGACTCATCAGTAGCTGCTGCTTTAATTGATAAGGCTATTGGTTCTAGATTACATTGTATTTTTGTTGATCATGGATTATTAAGATATAAAGAGAGTGAACAGGTCCAGAAATATTTTTCAGAAAATTTTTCAATAAATCT
>CAYONR010000035.1:0-11692 GCA_964405365.1 uncultured Halanaerobiaceae bacterium | reverse complement strand
GTTTCGAGTTTGCCTGCAAAATAGATTAATGCAAAGATATTAATCCCCTGGACTATAATAATAATAAAATATATCAGGCTAAAACCATATAATCCATCTAAATTCTCTGTAACTATATAATTATCAATTGCATATCTGGTCAATAATGGTAAGATAGCATCAATTCCTGCAACTAAAAGCATAACAGCAGATAATGCCATTATGAGTTTCTTATAGGGAATACTATATAAAATTATTTCTTTCCAGAGTTTTATATCTATATTTTTCTTAAATGATTTCTCTTTATTATTCAACGTTATCACTCCAATACTTATTAATCAATATCTGTTTGACTCTGAATTTTCCATGTCCTATTATAAAGACCTGATTCAGATATTAAATTTTCGTGCTTTCCTCTTTGGACAATTTTGCCTTTGTCCATTACTATTACTTGATCAGTGTCTGCTAATGTATCTATCCTATGAGAAATAATAATCATAGTTTTATCACCATACCTTTCACTTAATGACTTTCTAATTAAAAAATCAGTCTTTGTATCAACTGCACTTAAGGAGTCATCAAATATTATTATCGGAGTATTTTTGATTAATGTTCTTGCAATAGCCAACCTCTGTTTTTGACCTCCAGATAATGATACTCCCTTTTCACCGACTTCAGTTTCATATTCATCTTTAAATTCTTGAATCACTTTATCAAATTGAGCAATTTCAACTGATGATTGAATTAAATTATCATTTTCTTTTGCTCCAATCAAAATATTATCTTTAATGGATTTAGCAAATAAAAATGGTTCTTGCAAGATCAACCCGATTTGACCTCTTATAAAACCTCTATCATAATCTCTTAGTTCTTTACCATCTATTTTTATCGCACCTTCTTTGTAATCTAATAATCTCGTTAAAATATACGCCAGTGTACTTTTGCCTGAACCGGTTGTTCCTAAAACCCCTATCTTTTCACCCTGTTTAATCTCAAAAGAAATATTATCTAGAACAAATTCATCTTCATAGGCGTAAGATAAATTTTTAACTTCAATATTTCCTAATAACTTTTCATCATATCCATAGCCTCTATAAGTCTCTCTAGGTTCAGCTAAAATTTCATTTATTCTATCAAACGCTATCTCTGCTTTTCCCATGTCAGTAAGAATCCTACCTGTCTGTCTTACTGGCCAGAGAAGCATACCGATATAAGTCGTAAAGACTACTAATGTACCTAAAGTTAATTGACCTGAAGCAGCTCTAAAGGAGCCTGCTATTAGGACAATGCCTATTTGAATAAAGCAGATAAGATCTGAAAATGACCAGTAATAAGCAAGTAATTTAATTAAATGAAATGTTAAATCTTTATGCTCATTATTTTTTTGATCAAATTTTACTTTTTCATAAGGTTGTTTGGCAAAGGCTTTAACAACTCTAACACCGGTGAGGTTTTCCTGAATTACTGTTGATAATCTTGCCTCTGCTTCATCTGAAGCTTTAAAAGCAACTTTAACTTTCTTGAAAAATACATAGGCAAATATGAATATTATTGGAACTACCATCATAGAAATAAGCGTCATATATAAATCTAAAGATAGCATAATGATTAAAACTGTCGTTAGCATAAAAAATGCTCTTCCAACCTCAACCAACTGTATAGACAGGAACCTTCTGATTGTATCTAAATCTGAAGTACTCCGTTGAATCAAATCTCCAGTATCTTTTCCTATATGATAATTAAAATCTAGATATTGTAGATGTTCAAATAATTCATTCCGAAGATTTCTAGCAAATTCTTCTGCCCCTTCTGCTGCCCATTTACCTTTTAGATATAAAAATATTCCTCTTAATATTGTTATTACTAAAATTAATAATGCCGGCAACCATAATCGATTAAGCAAATTTTCATTAAATAAATGATCTCCAAAAATACTTATGACCGGTGCAGGTAAATTTAGAGATTCATCACCAATTATTGAGTCGATAGTTATTTTTATTATTAAAGGATTTATGAGCATTAATATTGCAGCTATACCTACTGATATAAATGCCAGTAAATATTTTGTTTTTTCAGTTCTCATATATTTTAAAGCTAATTTAATTGAAGTCATTTTAAGTTCCTCTTTTCTATTTTAATTGAAAAAACCGCGGGAATATCCGCGGTTTTAAAATATATCAAGACATAAAAATACCGCGGCTTAACATGGCCGCAGTTATTGCTTGATATCCAATTATCTAATTTGCTTTAGAAATTTAATAATTTCTGTTAGTTAAATTCCGATAAGGATAGGCCATATTAAATGATAGGCTATTTGATTTTAAAGTTTCTCTTATTCTGTCTAAAAATACTGTTGGTGAATTAGACACACTAACCCCTTGGTCTACATTTATTTTACTTATTAAATTAACTACAGGTTTGACCTGACTTAAATAGCCCTTGATCATTTTTGACCCTCCTCTCTTATTAGTAATTAATTTTATTTATCTTTTCAAGCTTAATGTTTAACTTTTTTTATTAATTCATTTACATTATACATAGTTTGATTAAATAATGCAAGTCTTTTTTTAACTTTTTCATTATTTTTTAAGAATTTTTATTACAAACCGGGCAAATCCCATAGATATTAATGCTATGATCAATAATTTTATAATCAGTTTTCTTCTTTAATTCAGCTTCATACCCCTCTATTGGACAGTCTAATGGTTCCATCTCTCCACATTTTGTGCATATTAAATGATGATGATGATTATTCCCTAAAGATAGTTCATATAATTTTTTATTATTATTAACTGAGCTAATTTCTTTAATAATTTCTAACTTTTTAAATGTATTTAAGTTTCTATAAACAGTTGAAAGACGAGATTTTTCTAATTTGTTTTTAAGTAATTTGTGAATATGATTCGCTGATACTGGTTGAGAAGTGTTCAAAAGAATTTTAAATATTTCTTTTCTCTGCTGAGTTAATCTAATCTCATGCTCTTCAAATATTTCATTTATTTTAGTCATTTAATCATCTCCTATATTATCAAATCCTTTAAAGGTAATTATATATTAAATATATTAAATTTTAAAGATAAAGAAAAAGCCTGCAAAAGCAGGCTTATATCATTAATTAGAATCTTTAGGAATTCTAAAACCAAAAGTTGATCCTTTACCATATTCACTTTCTACAAAAACATCTCCATCATGATTCTTTATAATTTCACGACATATAGATAATCCAAGACCACTTCCAGAAGAACCAGGAGTTCTGGCTTTATCTAATTTATAAAATCTCTCCCAGATATTATCAATTTCATCCGGCGGAATACCTACTCCTCTATCGATTACTTTTACAATTGCATCTTCATCATCAGAATCTACAACTAATTTTATTTTGCTTTCCTCTGGAGAAAATTTTCTAGCATTATCAAGAAAATTAAATAATACCTGCTTCAAACTTGCTTTACTTGCTTTAATGTTGACTGATTCTGCTTTATTTATAACCTCTAATCTATCAGCTAAAGGACCTGATTTATTAAAGGTTTTACTTACTTCTTTTATCAAGTCTCTAAGGTTGACAGATTCTTTTTCTTCTACAAAATCCTGGTTTTGATATTCTGCTAATCTTAATATTTCATCTACTAACTCTGTTAAGCGGTCACTCTCATTTAATACAATTTCTAAATATTCTTTTTCTTTATCTTTATCTTTAATAATTCCATCTAATAATATTTCTACTGAACCTTTAATTGAAGATAAAGGAGCCTTTAATTCATGGGATACATTTGCAACAAAATCCTGTTGTAATTTTTCAAATCTCCAGCGATCACTTATATCCTGGAATAATACTACAACTCCCCATACTTCTCCTCTCATAATTATAGGATTGCACCTTAATATTATCCTTTTATTATTATTGTCTTTATGACTTTCTTTACTAAGAGTAAACTCTTCCTTAATTGATTTTTGATTTTTTAATGCAATTTCAATCGACTCTTTAACTTGTTGAGGTATTTTTGAGTTTTTATAATTTTTGCCAATAGAATTTTTAGAGACATAAAAAATTCTATTTAAAGCATCATTTATAACTATGACATTTTCTGATTTATCAACAGCTAAAACCCCTTCTTCCATTCCAGTTAAAATATATTTTAATTTATTACGCTCCCTAGTTAAATCTGTAATACTTTCCTTTAAATTTATTGAAAGAGAGTTAAAACTATCTTTTAAATTATTAATCTCTTTGCTTGCAGAATCATCATTTAGTTCTAATTGTTTACCATAATCTCCTTTTTCTAGTTCTGTAACTACCTGACTCATATGCTGCAATGGACTGGCTAATGATTTAGACCAGCTATATGCTAAAAACACCCCTAAAAAAATAGCAATTAAAGATGAGTAAACCATTAGGTGTCTAACCTGTCTAACTGTTGAATTGATACCTTCAACAGAAGTAAATACCAATAATCCAGCAACCACTTCATCCATCTGCCTAACAGGCATGCCTATCAATAACATCGGTCGTTCAAAATGCCTTGGTTCTACTCTTTGAGATATGATATTACCTTCAAAAATCTGCTCAGCATTCAAAAACCTAACATTAGAATCCTGGGTCTCAAGGTATGGATGACTATCTATCATTAAGCCGTCTTCATTGATTAACCAGGCCTGGCCTGAATTTATTTCTGCTACTAATTGTAATGTATTCTGTACCATGTCTTCATCATCATCAATAATAGAATTATATAATGCCTGATTTAAAACTTGACTATTATTAACTATATCTGTTTCTGTCTTCGAAAAATAAAAATCATCAAAGAAATAAATAGTTGCTAAACCTAATATCATAATGATTATTAAAGATAAAAGTAAAAACCTGATAAAAAGCCGCATAAAAAGGGTGTTAACTCCAAAAGTAAAATTATCAGGAAAATTAATAATACTATTTTTTATCTTTTTTATCAGTTTCAAATTTGTAACCTACCCCCCAGACAGTCTCAATATATTTATCAGCTTGATCTCCAAGTTTCTTGCGAAGAGATTTTATATGGGTATCTACAGTTCTAATATCTCCAAAGTAATCATAACCCCAGACCTTCTTTAATAATTTCTCTCTATCAAAAACTATTTTAGGAGATGAAGCCAGTGTCCATAAGAGATCAAATTCTTTTGGAGTTAATTCAACTGTTTCGCCAAGTACTTTTACACTCCGCTCATTTTTATTAATAGAAATATCATCATACTCTAATAATTTTTCTCCACCCTCATTTGATTGATCCAGTCTTCTTAAAACAGCTTTTGCTCTTGCAACTACTTCCTTTGGACTAAATGGTTTAGTAACATAATCATCGGCACCTAGTTCCAGACCAGTTATTCTATCCGAATCTTTTGTTTTAGCACTTAAAATTATTATTGGAATTGTATTAGCAGGCCTTAATTGTTGACAGACTTCCCAACCATCCATCTCTGGTAACATTATATCAAGCACTACTAAATCAGGGCCGATAGAATCTATCTTTTTCAACCCTTCTTTTCCTGACTGAGCTGTATGAACTGTAAAATTTTCATACTCAAAATATTCTTTTAAAATACGAATTATATGATCATCATCATCTATAATTAAAACATCATAATCTGGCAAAGTCATCTCTCCTTATGTTTAAGTAATTTATAATAAATAACCCTGGCTATAAAAGCCAGGGATTCAAAGTTAAATCCGAAATATTAAAATGGAGCAAAGCCCTGTTCATTCCACCAATCTTCTTGGAGTAATTCATAATGCTTCTGAAATTCTTCCATATGACCTTTTTCCCATTCTATTAAAGTTTTATATAATTCTTTGGCTTCTGTTGATCCAGAATTTTTAGCTGCTTTTTCATAAAATTCAATTGCTTCTTTCTCCATTTTTACGCCAATACTAAAGACTGATAAAGCCAGTGAACCTTTAAAAACATCTTTCTTGTCCCAGTCAAATATACCTGGCTTTTCTGGGGGTTGTTCAAAGCTGAGGTCAGTATCTTTTGCACCAGACATTTTATTATAAAGATCTTTCAGCCAATTTATATGCTGTTGTTCTTCGCCAGCTATTTTCTCAAAAGCAGCTTTAGTTTCTTCATCTTCAGTTCGAGCAGCTGCTAGCATATAGAAATCAAAGCCTTCCTGCTCTATAAGAACAGCTTTTTTAAGAATTTTATATTCTTCTTTATTCATTTATTTAATACCCCCTTTTTATTGTTAATTCAAGTATATAAAATTTTCTTTTTATTTGCAAATGATCTTCATCTTAAAACACAATTATATTACTAGCAGATATTTTTAACTTTTCATTTTCCAAATTAGTTTGCAAGCTAGATAGATAAAATCCAGGTTTACTATTTTTAATGATTTCGCTTATTTTAGAGCCCAAATTATTTAAGCTGAGTTGACGATCTTTTTCTGAAAAATTTGCAATTATTATCTGATTTTTCTCTGCTAATTTCAGTGAGAAAACTAAAATATTTTTAACTGGATCTGAGTAAATTTCATGATAAATACCATTATGAAGAACTGGTTGCTCTTTATAATATTTTATTAATTTTTTATAATGAGCCAATAAATTTTTGTTCTGTTTCTTTTCCTCCCATATCATAGTTCTTCTACAGTCGGGATCATCGCCTCCTGTCAATCCTATCTCTGTACCATAATAAATCATAGGGATACCAGGAAGTAAAAACTGTAAAGTTGAAATAAGTTTGATTTTTTTCTCTCGCTCTGATTTAGAAATATCTTTAAAATACCATGAAATTCTAGGTGTGTCATGACTATCTAAAACATTTAATAACTGATTAGGTATTTCTGTTTTATAATTCTTAAAGTTATTTTGAATTCTTTTACTAAAAATATCAGCTGTAATTGTTTGATCAACAATTAATGAAAATATATCTTTCTGAAGATCATAATTCATTACTGAGTCAAATTGATCCCCTTCCAGCCATCTATTACCCCTATACCAGACTTCGCCAATAATAAAAATATCAGCTTTTATCTCTTTTAAAGCCTGTCTGAATTTGTACCAAAAGTCAGAAGATACTTCATCAGACACATCTAAACGCCAACCATCTAAATCTAATTCGTTTGTCCAATATTTTGCTACTTCAAGAAAATAATTCTGAGTCGCTGGGTTATCCATATTTAATTTTGGCATCTGTTTTACATCATTAGCAAATGTCTTATAATTAACTTCATCCAGACTAATAGGAAAATTTTCTGGATAATACCAGTTAACATATTCTGAGTTTCGGCCATTTTGAAGCAGATCCTGAAAAGCAAAAAAATTTGAACCAGAATGATTAAACACTGCATCTAATATTACTTTGATATCTCTTTTATGGGCTTCTTTCACTAATTTTTTCGCTATTTTTAAATCACCAAAATTTGAATCAATCTGATAATAATTATCTATATCATATTTATGATTACTAGGAGACTTAAAAATTGGAGTAAGATAAATACTTGTAATCCCAAGATTTTTTAAATAATCTAATTTATTTATTATTCCCTGGAGATTCCCGCCATAAAGAGAATCACTATCTGGTAATTCTCCCCAGGAATTCTTTGCAATATTATCATTGCCTGAGCGCTTAAATCTATCGGGAAAAATCTGATAAATAATCTGTTTCTTTGGCCAATCCGGCCAATCTGGAATATCCGATTTATTGATTACTGGAAATTGAAAGTAACCTGAGTGATGGCCTCTAGGTCTATTAATTGAAAAACCTTTTTCATTATACCAGAAACCTTCTCCCTTGATATCCTCTATATAAAAGATATATCTTACTCTAGTATCATCTAAATTAAGCCTGATTGAATATATATCTTTTTCTGCTGTTCTATATAATAATTCTAACTCTTTTATATTTAAAGGATCTTCATTTGGGCTATATCTTGGCCCATAAAGAAGTACTACCCGAGAAATATCATCCCGGGCAGTTTCTATTCTTAACTCTAATGTATTTTGATCTATAACAGACTGCTGGACCGGATTATATGAATGATTAATCGCTGATAATATCATCCCTTCACAGCTCCACCAGTTAGTCCGCTTATTATATGGTCCTGAACTAACATGAAGAGAACAATTATAGGAATAGCACCTATAATGGCTGCAGCAGAAAAAGTACCCCAGCGGGCTCCATATTGATCTGAAATAAATAAGTGGAGACCGACTGCAAGTGTATATTGTGATGATGAACCTAAAATTATTCTAGCTAATATATATTCTGAATACGAGTGTATAAATTGTAATATGAAAATAACAACAAGCATTGGCCTTATTAACGGAGCTATAATTAATCTAAAAGCTTGAAACTTACCAGCTCCATCAATATAAGCCGCCTCCTCTAATGATCTGGGAATAGTGTCCATGTAACCTTTCATTAGCCAGGTATTAACTCCTACGGCCCCACCGAGATAAATCAAAATTAATGCCGGATGAGTATTTAAACCTAACGCAGGAAAGTATCTCTGTATATTTAAAAATAGCAAATATATTGCTACCATAGCCAGCATCTGAGGAAATACCTGGACTAATAGAATAGTAAACAAACCTTTCCGTCTAAATTTAAAACGAAACCTCGAGAATGGATATGCAGCAAGTGTTGTTAAACTTACAGCTATTACAGAGGTGATCATTGATATTTTAATACTATTCCATAACCAAAGTAAAAACGGATGTTGAGATGATGTTGCCAGTGTTCTATAATGCTCTAATGAAACTTCTGGCGGAACAATAGTCTGCCCAACAAGAGTATTAGCTGGATTTATAGAAGCTGAAAATGTCCATGCTACTGGAAACATAGCAAATGCTATTGCAAGCCAGATTATTAAATGTTTGATTAAACCAAGTTTTTTATCTCTACTCATTTTCTTTCACTTCCTCAAGTGCCCCGGTGAATCTAAAGTTAAACCAGGTTATTGTTGCTGTTATCATGAATATTATTAATGTTACAGCACTTGCGAGTCCAAAATCAGCCCCTCGGCCTGTTTCAAAAGATAGTCGATAGGTATAACTGATTAATATATCTGTACCACCAGCAGGGGTTTGTGCTCCTGCAATTGCCGGGCGACCTTCATTAAATAGATAAATTATATTAAAGTTATTAAAATTAAAGGCAAATGAAGCAATTAATAAAGGTGCTACAGTAATTAGAAGTAATGGCAGAGTAATATATCTAAATTTCTGCCAGATACTTGCTCCATCAATTCTAGCTGCTTCATATAAGTTTTTATCAATACTTTGTAAAGCTCCTAAAGTGATTAATAACATATAAGGAAAGCCTAACCAGAGATTAATAAATATAAGAGCTGCTCTGGTCCAGAATATATTATGCATAAATGGTAAAGCTGATAAAATTGGTAAAGACTCTAATATTTGATTTATAACTCCAACTTCAGGGTTAAAGAGACCTCGCCAGATTAAGACAGAAATAAAAGCTGGCATAGCATACGGGATTATCAATATGGTCCTGTAAAACTTTCTAAACTTTAATTTTTTATCATCTAAAATAAGAGCTAATAATAACCCTAGCAAAAATGTTGTACCTACACTTAAAATAGCCCAGGCAAATGTCCAGACAAACACTCTAAAGAATGGTTGTAAAATTCTTTGATCGGTCAGTAATCGTCGATAATTTCTCACCCCAACGTATGTCCTATAGCCTGGAGATAATCTGCCTACCTCTTCATTATAAAAATGGCCTCTTACCGGGTTAAATTCATGGCCTTCTCTTAAATCGATAATTTTATCTTCTTCGGCTATATATTCATACCTTTGCCTATATAAAGCAAAAGTATTAAGATCATTCATTCTAAGTTCATTATCACCATAATCAATTCTTAGATTTTCCAATCTACCAAGATTCTGAATTAATTCCTGCTGTTCAAGCCGCACATAACCGTTAATCTCATCAATTTCTCCATCACCAGTAGAATCTATTAACCTATCATCAGCTGCTGAAATATCTTCAATAGAATTATCAATTGTATCTCCTAGCATAACATCTTCTGATTCAAGATCTTCAAATAATAATTTAAATTCATTATCAGCTTTGAAAGCAGTAAAGTTATAAGTCCTGGTATCTTCAGGTAAAAAAGTTCTCCCCTCAAGTTGGTTAATGACCTGTTCTTTATCAAGCATGTTCCCAGTACCATAATTAGTAGTAGAAATATATATTGTATAAAAAATTGGATAAACTACTAATAATATCATGAAAAAGGTTCCTGGTATTATATATCTTAATGGATATACTTTATCGGAAAGATATATATAATTAATTAATACCATAACTAAAACTGTTAATCCAACAAGAATCCATCCTTCATTAACTATTCCTACTATTAAACTCCAGAGCGCTAAAGCGTTAAATATTGCTAGAAATATTAATTTCAAAAAGTATGTTTTGTATTCACGCCAAAAATCCAATTAACTCCCCTCCATTTCATGGGGTAGAAAACGCCGGCATATAATTTGCCGGCATTTTCTAACTTAATATTTTATATTAATTATTTTAGCTTTAATTACTCTGATTCTTCAATTGTACTAATGATTTGTTCTACTGCGTCATTTAATGCTTCTTCAGCAGATTGGTCCTGATTTAATGCAAGGGATATAGCATCTTCCCAGGCACTCCAAACAGCTGCCATTTCTGTAATAGCAGGCATTGGAACTCCAGTTTCTGCACTCTCCAAGACACCGGCTGTATCTGCATCTTCAGAAGCTCTTTCTCCAGCAGATATGAATGTTGGAGGACGATCATCGATTTCATAGAAACGATACATTACATCTTCCTGAGCTACAAAGTCATTCAAGAATGTCTGAGCCAGAATTCTGTTCTCAGAGAATGATGAAATCATTAAGCCCTGAACACCTACAAATGGACGAGGCTCATTACCATTCATAGAAGGAAGTCTGGTAAAACCATAATCAATACCAGCATCTCTAATATCTGCTGCTGCCCATGGACCTGTTAACATCATACCAGCATCGCCACTTGTAAAGATACTCATCATTGTTTGATAGTCTACATACGGAATATAGCCATCATAAAGTTCAACTAATTCTTCGAGTGCCCTAACAGAGCCTTCATTATTAAGGCCGATATCCATTGGATTTAATACTCCATCTTCATCTTCACCAAAGACATAACCACCAAAGCCACTAAAGAATGGGAAAGTATGATAAGGGTCTGGTTGAGGCATTACAAATCCATATTTCTCTTCATCTCTATCTCTTAAATCTCTAACCATTTGAGCAAATTCTTCAAAAGTAGCTGGAGGTTCTGCTACCATATCTTTATTATAAAAGAGTCCAACAGCTTCTATAGCATATGGCATACCATAAAGATCTTCACCCCAGGTGAATGCATCAAGACCGGTTTCCATAAACTGTTCTGGTGCATTAAGGTTGATAGGCTCAATTAAACCATTAGCAACTAATTCTCCCATCCAATCGTGGGCACCAACAATAATATCTGGACCTTCACCGGCAGGACCCTCTATTGAAAGGTCATCTCTAATATCGTCAAATGGTTTTTCCTGTACTTCTACTGGAATACCATACATATCCTCAAATTCTCCTTTAATATCTTCAAGAACAGGAGTTCTTGTATCGTCAGCCCAGATCAGAAGACGGCCTGAAGTTGAAGCTTCAACAACATTTGCCATACCAAATACCATTACTAAAGCAAGAATT
>CAYONR010000034.1:0-11732 GCA_964405365.1 uncultured Halanaerobiaceae bacterium | reverse complement strand
ATTTTACAACTATTACTCCCAATCTTGGGGTAGTAGAATATGATCAATATTCATCCTATGTAGTGGCTGATGTTCCTGGTTTAATAGAAGGAGCCCATAAAGGGGAAGGCCTAGGCGATGAATTTTTACGCCATTTAGAAAGGACAAAACTTTTAGCTCATGTGGTTGATGCTTCCGGGCTGGAAGGTAGAGATCCAAAAGAAGATTTCAAAAAAATAAGTAATGAGTTAAGAAGCTTTAGTAAAAAATTATCAAGACTTCCTCAGATAGTGGTTTTAAATAAGATCGATCTTTTCAATGATCGCGAGGAAATTGCAGAATTAATGAAATATTTTCAAAACGGTGGTTATGAAGTTTATCCGATTTCTGCAATTACTGGTGAAGGTATAAAGGTTTTAAAGAAAGAATTAGGTAGGTTAATTAAAGAATATGAAGCCCCTGAAGAAATCATTGATACTGAAGAAGATGATATGGTAGTAATCACTCCAGAATTCGATGATAAAGGGCCTGAATTAACCGTAGAGAAGATAGGCAATGAATACTATCAAGTCGGTGGGGAATTGGTAGAAAGGCTTGTTAGCCGTACTGATCTGAGTAATGATGCAGCTGTAAGAAGAATGCTTCATATTTTAAGAAAAGAAGGTCTGTACGATCTGTTAGCCGATAAAAATATTCCCTCTGGAGCGACAGTAAGAGTTGGAGGTCTTGAGTTTGATTATATTTTATAAAATTAGGAGGTGTAATTAATGAAATTAACTGGCAAAGATAGAAGTTATTTAAGAGCAGAAGGTCATGGTATGGATCCGTTATTACAGATCGGAAAAGATGGCCTTTCTGAATCTACAATTGATAAGACAGAAGAGCTTTTAACAGACCATGAATTAATAAAATTAAGAGTTCTTGATAATAACCAATTATCAGCTAAAGAATCAGCATATAAATTAGCTGAATTAACAGATTCTAATGTAGTTCAGGTTATAGGTCATGTAGCTTTACTTTATCGAGAAAATCCTGAAATATCTGGATATAATATCCCCCAATAAGGAGGAATTTTCGGAGTTAACTTGAATAATTAAGGTAGCATAAATAAAAGGAGGTTTATTATGAATAATATAAAAATAATTACAGATAGTTGTTCAGATCTTCCAGATCATATTATCGAAAAACATGATATAAAGATGCTGCCTACTCCGGTACATATAGGTGACGAAAGTTTTCTTGATGGAGAAACTTTATCTACAGACGAATTTTATCAAAAAATAAATGAGGGAGCTATGCCTTCTACATCTCAGATCTCTCCAGTTAAATATGAAGAAGTATTTAGAGAAGAATTAGAAAAAGGCAATCAGGTTCTGGCTCTCTGTTTTTCTGGAGAATTAAGCGGGATTTTTCAATCTGCAGCTCTGGCTAAACAGAATATTGGTAGTGATAATATTAAAGTAGTTGATACCCGTGGAGCATCGATCGGTTTTGGAATGACAGTATTAAGAGTTGCTAAAGCTCTCGAAGAAGGTAAAACACTTGTTGAGTTAACAGATTTAGCTGTTGATAGTGCTGCTTATATGGAGCATATTTTTGCAGTTGGCTCTATTGAAATGTTAAAGCGAGGCGGTCGAATCTCCGGAGGAAAAGCTATGATTGCTAATGTTTTAAATATTAAACCGATCCTCCATTTTGAAGATGGTGAGATATTACCATATTCAAAAGTAAGAGGTAAAAAGAAAATGGTGCAATTTTTGATTGATGAAATGGAAGAAGCTGGAGCAAAACCAGAATCAGAAATGATTGGAATAAATCATTCAGCCAGTCCTGAATTAGCTAAAAATATTCAGTCAGAGATTGAAAACAGATTTGGTACAGAAGACTTTCTCATTGGTGAGATAGGGGCTGCTATTGGTTCCCATGCTGGTCCAGGCACCGTTTCTGTTTTTTTCAGAGGCAAGGAGAAAGTGGCCGAGCCAAAAGTTATTTAGTTTTAGTTCTGATAAACATTTTTGCTTTTAATATCTTTTGTTTCGCTGGAAATAACTTTTGATTCCCAGACTCTGGAATGATAGATAGCCAAACCAACTAGTGTAATAATAAAGTTACTAAGTATCATTGAATACCAGACACCGGTAGGTCCAAAGTTTGTAAACTCTCTAAAGAATAAAATCAAAGGTATTCTAAGAACCCATAATCGGCCTACCATCATTATCATTGAATAGATAGTGTGGCCTGAGCCCTGATAAGTACCAATAAAAACCTGAAAAAAGCCCATTAATGGAAGTGTTAGGATTATTAATTGGAGATAATCAACTGTTTGATTAAAAACAGTAATATCTTCTGTAAAGAAACTAGTTAAACCAGGGATAAATCGATAAAATAATAATCCAGCCCCTCCCATTATTACAGTCGATAAGAAAGCACTTCTTTTTACAGCAGATCTAGCTCGTATTATCTGGTCGGCACCTAAGTTCTGTCCAACTATTGTTGCTAGGGCTGTACCGATACCCATGGCTGGCATTAAAACAAATGATGAGATTCTATTACCAATACCAAATGCAGCTATAGTTTCATTACCATAAGCAATTATAAACATATTTAAAAACATAAAACCAAAGGCTGCCATTGATTGCCCAATACAGTTAGGTAAGCCGACTTTAAATAAACTTATAATCCGATCACTTGGTATTAAATCTTTATAACTAAGTACTAATTTATCATCTTCAGCATTAAATAAAGTTTTCAGTCCATAGGCAGCAAAGATTCCTCTAGAAAATACTGTAGCAATTGCAGCGCCTGCTATTCCAAAGTTAAAACTAAATATTAAAATAGGATCTAAAATTATATTTAAAATTAAAGAGGAAAGCTTTAATTTCATCGGAGTCATTGTATCGCCCTGACCCTGCAATATGGCGGCATAGGCCAGAAATAAAAAGAGGCTTGGCATTCCCAGTAACATTATTCTTAAAAAAGCAACTCCATTTGCCAACACTTCGCCCTCTGCCCCCATCAGACTGACAATTCTATGACTACCAAGTGCAGCAGGTAAACCTAAGCCTAAAGAAAGAATAATAGAGATAGAAATAAGTTCTCCGGCTGTTCTTTTAGCCTCATCTTTTCTGCCATCGCCGATATACTGAGCAATTAACGAAGTTCCGGCTACATTCATGCCCATTCCAATTGCTAAAAAGAAGAAAACTACTGGCCAGACTAGGGTCATAGCGGCCATTGGTATTGAACCAAGTTGACTTACAAAATAAGTATCAGTTATATTATAAGTAGACTGGACAACATTGTTCATCATAATAGGTCCAGCAAGTATCATGATTGCTTTTGTTATATTTCCATTTAAAATTAATTGTTGATTTTTATCAAGTTGAGTCAAAATTATCCTCCTCATAAGATGTTAATTAAAATCTTTTATAATTATATATCTTTTAATAAGTAAATGCAAGTAAATAATTAATATATTCAAACTTTCTGAGGTGAATGAAATGCTGATTGTTGAATTAAAGTCTATAGAAAAATCATTTGGAATAGAGGAGGTTATTGCGGATTTTGATCTTTCTCTTCAAAAAGGAGAGAGGATCGGTTTGATCGGCCGAAATGGTACTGGTAAAACAACTATCTTTAAAATTTTATCCGGTCTGGAAGAACCGGATTCTGGTGAGATAATTATCAATAATGATATAGAGATAGGTTTATTAAGTCAGCAACCAGATCTAAATCAAAAAAATACAATTTTTGAAGAATGTCTTGAGGTATTTGCTGAGGAGATTAGATTACAGCAAAAATTAAGTGATCTAGAGAAGAAAATAGCCAGTTCAGGCTCGAAAGAAGAAACAGACAGTCTCTTAAAAGAGTATAGTAAGATTCAAGAGAAGTTCGAACAGTCAGCCGGTTATAGCTATGAAAGTAAAATTAAACAGGTTGCAATCGGGCTTGGTTTTGAACATGAAGATTTAAATAAAACGATAAAAATGTTAAGTGGTGGCGAAAAGACCAGGGTTGGTCTGGTTAAGTTACTTCTTGAAGAACCAGATTTATTATTGCTGGATGAGCCTACAAATCACCTTGATATCGAGTCAGTTGAATGGCTTGAAGAATATTTAAATAATTATCCTGGATCAGTTATTATTATTTCCCATGATAGATATTTTTTAGATAGAACTATTAGTAGAATAGTTGAGATTGAATTTGGCGAGAATGAAGATTATCCAGGGAATTATACATTTTATCTAGAAGAAAAAGAACGGAGATATGAAATCCGGCTTAAAAAATATCAGGAACAGCAAAAAAAGATTAAGAAAATTAAAGAACAGATTGAACAATATCGAGTTTTTGGTAATGCTGGAGCTGGGGATAATGAAAAGTTTCATCGCCAGGCAAAAAGTCTTGAAAAGAAACTGGAGAAGATGGAGAGAATTCCTAAACCTAGAAAAAAAGAAAATATATCACTTAATTTACAGCCATCAACTAGGAGTGGAGATGAAGTTTTAAAAGTAAGTAATCTTGAGTTTAGTTTTCCTGGGGAGAAACTTTTAGATGGCGTTGATTTAGAACTTTTTCGAGGTGAAAAGACTGCTTTAATTGGACCAAATGGGTCTGGTAAGACTACATTATTAAAAATGATTTTATCAAATCTGGAGCCTGATTTTGGAGAGATAAAAATTGGTCATGGTGTAGAAGTTGGTTATTATGCTCAGCAGAAACCAGTATTTAATCCTGAAGATACAATGCTCCATGCGCTGCAAATGAAGACAGGTCTTAAAACCAGTGAAGCAAGAGATTTATTAGCAAAATTTCTTTTTAAAGGCGAAGATGTTTATAAGAAAGTGGGGGCATTAAGTGGTGGCGAAATATCCAGGTTAAGGCTTCTCCAATTAATGCATGGCAAAGCTAATTTTTTAATTTTAGATGAGCCAACCAATCATCTTGATCTTGATTCTAGAGAAATACTTGAAGCTTCTTTAAATGATTATCAGGGAACAGTTTTAGTAGTATCCCATGATCGTTATTTTTTGAATAGAGTGGTTGATAAAATTTATGAAATAAAAAATAAAGAGATGATTAAGTTTCTTGGTGATTATGATTATTATCTCAGAAAAAGAGAAGACTTATATTCTAATCAAGAGACTAAAACTGATGAGACTGAAGATGAAAAAGTAGGTAAAGACGAAAAATTTTATTATGAACAGAAGGCCAGACAAAGAGCTAAAAGAAAAAGAGAGAGAAAGGTTAATCATCTGGAAAATAGAATTGAAAAGCTAGAAAATGAAAAAGAGGAAATTGAATCTCAAATGATTTCAGCCAGTTATGAAAGTGATATTGAAAAACTTAATCAACTTGAACAGAAAAAGAAAGAGCTAGATAGTGAGCTCAATCAATTATACTCTCAATGGGAAGAGGTTATTTAAGTATTAGTGTTATCTTGACATAGAGAGGCTTATCTGTTAATATTATTAAGGAATTACAAGTTTATAAGCCCCCGTAGCTCAGTGGATAGAGCACTGGCCTCCGGAGCCAGGAGCGTAGGTTCGATTCCTACTGGGGGTACCATTTTTAAAATAATATTTAATCTCTAGACACAGTCCTAATAAGGATTGGGTCTTTTTTGATTTTATACCCCTCCTTCATCCCTCCGACACCAACACTACATTAATACTACATCAACACTACTCTGATTCAGTCTCAACTAATATATTGGAAATTAATTTCACATTAAATAAAGGATAAAACCTTTTTGATGTTTAATTATATTATTAAGCTTAAAATCATATTATACAAGGAGTGATAGCGTTGAAATCAATCAGAAAATACTTATATTTTAATACTGATAAGAGAATGGAATTAATTAATATTACGGGACAGGTAAGGTCGATTTTAAAAGAGAGTGGTGTCACAGAAGGATTATGTCTTGTTAATGCCATGCATATTACAGCAAGTGTCTTTATTAATGATGATGAAAGTGGACTTCACCAGGATTATATAGAATGGCTTGAAGAACTTGCTCCCCATGAACCAGTCTCTCAGTATGCTCATAATGGCTTTGAAGAAAATGCTGATGCCCATTTAAAGCGGCAGATAATGGGTAGAGAGGCGGTTGTAGCTATTACAGATGGCAAGCTTGATTTTGGCCCCTGGGAGCAGATATTTTATGGAGAATTTGATGGGCAGCGAGAAAAAAGAGTTCTTGTAAAGATAATTGGTGAATAGTTATGATACTTTCAGGTAGAGAAATAAAGCGGAAAATAGGTAGTGATATTATAATAGATCCTTTCTCAACAGAACAGGTTAATCCTAATAGTTATAATCTAAAGCTTCATAATCAATTATTGGTCTATAAAGAAGAGGTTCTCGATTTAAAGAAAGAGAATACAACAGAAGAATTAATTATCCCACCTGAGGGTTTAATTCTTGAACCTGGCAAACTTTATTTAGGCAGAACTGTTGAATATACAAGTACAGATAAATATGTACCTATGTTAGAAGGAAGATCTTCTATTGGTCGGTTAGGTCTTTTTATTCATATAACAGCTGGTTTCGGAGATATTGGATTTAGCGGTTACTGGACCCTTGAGATTTTCTGTATTCAACCAGTTAAAATTTATCCAGGAATAGAGATCTGTCAAATTTATTATCATACAATTGAAGGAGATTATGATAAATATTCAACTGGGAAATATCAGAATAACCAGGGAATCCAGAAAAGTATGCTTTATAAAGATTTTGAATAAATTCGTTATCTAACTTCTTAAAATTAATTATTTAAAATTGAAGGGGGAGTTATTATGAGAGAGGAATTTGCAGAATTTTATTATCCAACTGAATCTGAAATAGAAGAATTATGGCAGAATGGAATTATTATTTTTGATACTAATATATTATTAAATTTATATGATTTAAGTGAGGAAACTAGCAATAGAGTACTTGATATTTTTGAAGATTTAAAGGATAGGATCTGGATTCCCTATAATGTTTTCTATGAGTATCATCAGAATAGATTAAATGTAATAATGTCAGTTTATAATCAGACAGAGAATTTAAAAAATGATCTCTTAAAAGGCTTTACAAATTATATACAATCAAAGATAGTTGATAATAAAGACCAATATAATCCTGTTCTTAACTGGACAGAAATTCAAGATATGATTTTAAAAATGAAATCAGAATTTAATGATTATATTGAATCCCAGACAGATAAGCTTCCGAATAGATTTAAAGAAGATAATATTCTTTCTAGATATTCAAAAATATTTAAAGACCGAATTGGCAATGAGTTAGCAAAAGAAGGGTTAGAAGAGTTATACCATGAAGGAGAGATCAGATATGAAAAGGGTCTCTCTCCTGGGTATAAAGATAGAAATAAAAAGAGCAGATTAGATTATAATTTTGATGATAACAGGAAATACGGAGATTTGATTATTTGGAAACAGATACTTAAAAAAGCAGAAACAACTGAAAAGCCAATTATTTTTATAACAGATGAGACGAATGGAGACTGGTGGCAGCAGGCTGGAAGCCTTAATTTTGGGCCGACCTATTTCATGAAAAGAGAGATGGAAGAACGAAAAACTTTATTTCATATGTATAGCTCATTAGATTTCTTTAGGGGGTTAGAAAATTATTTAAATATAGAAATAGATGAAAATAAACTTGAAGAGATAAAGAACAATGCAGTTTCTGAACTTAATTTAGATGAATTAAGAATGGAACTTGATATTAAGGCTGAAAAGTATAATGAAACAGAATTAGAGCTATTTAAGTCAAAGATTTCTAGTCGACTTAAAAAGTTGCAAAGAAAGAAGAATTATAGATTGAACTCTATATCTTCTATGCAGGCTGAAATAGATGAATTAGAAAGCACTTTAGATATAATAGAGAAACTTTTTAAAAATAAATAGAGAATTTAACTATTAGATTTAGATAAAGAAATTCTGTTAGCTCTCTTAATAGCTGATTTAGTGGAGGCAAATAATTTATTGTCTGATAAAAAGATATTTTCTTTGCCAACCATTTTATCTATATTATAATTCTTAAAGGTCTTAGAGATATTTTTATTTAAATCTGAGAATATAACAGTGCCGTTATTTTTTTGAACTTTATTAATAAAATATTCCAGTTCTTTAATAGAGCTTAAATCAATATTTTCTACATCCTGCATCCTAATAATAAACTTTTGGTCTGGCTGGTAACTATTTTTTAATTCTTTCTTTAAGCGATTAGTGGAATTAAAGTTAATATTACCTGCAAGGTTAATTAAAATATAACCATCTTTTTCAGGTGTATTAGGTTTGCTATTAATAAATTCACCATTCTGTTTTTTGTAAGTTAAATGAGAATAATTAAGGTCACTTGAGTTCTTTAAAACCAAAATTAAAGAGAGACCAATTCCGAAATAGATCGCATAGTCTATCCTTGGGGCAAAAATAGTTGTGATAAATGTTATTGTAAAGATTAGACCATCAAATTTATTCTGAAAACTATCTTTTATTTCCTTGAAATCTATCATTCCAAAAGCAACAGTTATAACAATGCTCCCAAGAGCCGGTATTGGAATATAGGCTCCTAAAGAACGAAAGAATAATAAGACTGGCAAAATACTTAAAGCAGAGATAAGCTGAGATAATTTGCTTCTGGCTCCAGCCTGGAGATTGGCGAAACTTTTTGTCATTGAGCCGGAGGTCATAAAACCGCCATAAAATGAACAGGCTATATTAACAAGCCCCTGGTTTAAAAATGCCTGATTAAAATCTAAATCTTGACCAGTTTTGACCTTTAGAGCTTTGATCGTACTTAAAGTATACATTAGCCCCAAAAGTGCTGTAGATAGAGCTGCAGACCAGTAATTAAGTATAAAACTGCTATCAATTTGAAATAAATTAAATGATGGTATTCCAGGAGGAAATGCTCCAGCCACTTCAAGATGTCCCTCCCATCCTAATAAATAGACAAGAATAACAGAAATAGTCATTGGAATTAGATAGGCTAAATTAGCTTTAAATTTTTTAATAAATATTATAAGAATAATACTTAGAGAAGAAATTATAAGAGCATATATATTAGTTTCACTTAAATTAGTTATAAAATAATAGAAATCCATAAATATATTCGATCCAGAAGGGTGATTAAAACCGAAGAAATAACCTAACTGACCGCTGATAATAAGAAGACCGACTCCGGTCAGCAGACCATTAATTACTGATCTAGATATATATTTGACCAACTCTCCTAGCTTGAATAGTCCTGTCAACATTTGAATGGCCCCAACCATAAAAGTAAATAATAAAACTGCCTGGAGATAATTGTCTTTTGGTATACCTGAAAGGACACTTGCTATGGCCAGAGAGGTTATATTGGCAGGTCCAATGATTAAATACTTAGAAGAGGTTAAAATAGAGGCTGTAATCATTCCTATTATAGCAGAATATAATCCATAAACAGGTGGTAAACCTGCAATTAGAGAGTAAGCCATCGTCTGTGGTAAAACTAACGCAGTTACAGATAAACCTGAAATTAAATCTGCTTTTAAATCATCTCTAGAGTCAGGTAAGCCTTTGAGCAGCTTATATTTTATTTTCTTTTTAATTCTTATATTCATTAAATAATCACCTGGTATTTTTTCAAAATAATATTATTTACTTCATTTATAATATTATAACATAATAATATTTGATAACAACTTTTTTAAATAAGTTTATTATTTAACCCTGATAGCACACTTTTATCAGGGTTTTATTTTTCTTTAATATAATAAAGGAATTTGTAGTTTAATGTAGAAATAGATATTATAAATAATTTTTTGAATTTAATGAAAATTCATTAAAGGAGGTGGCTTTTCAGTACTCAGGGGAGAGATTAATAAAAACAAGGAGGAAAATAATATGAAAAAGAAGTTTTTATTAAAGACAGGTTTATTTGTTTTTATAACGATTTTTATTTTTGCACAATTTGGACTGGCTGCTGATTATGAGATGGCTATTGCCCACTATTCTATCACTGACCCAGTTGAACAGGGTATGCAGGCTTCACTGTTGTATTTTAAGAATATGGTCGAAGCAAGAACTGATGGCAATTTAGAGGTTACAATTTATGGTGATGGAGTGCTTGGGACCCCGGAAGAATATACTAGAGAAGCTATAAGAGGAAGAACAGTTCAGTCGGCTATTTTATATGCTGGCTCATTCTCATCATTTTATGATAAATATCAGTTAATGACTTCACCATTTTTATTTACAAACTATAGAACAGCCTGGAATTTCTTTGAAAGTGATTACTTTGCTGATTTCATGGACGAGGCTAGAAAAGAGACCGGCCTTAGATATTTAGGAATCTATGATGATGGTGGAGGTTTAGTAGCTTTTACAAATAGCAGAAGATTAATTCAGACTCCAGATGATATGGAAGGGTTATTAATTAGAACAGAAGAAAATCCAGCCCATATTGCCATGATAGAAGCTTTAGGTGCTCAAGCAGTCCCGCTTTCCTGGGGAGATGTTGTAACAGCACTGGCCAGTGGAGTTGCAGAGGGTCAGTTTAATGCCCCATCAGTTAATAACTATGCCCAGTTCTGGGAAGTTACAGAATATACATCCTGGATACCATTTGTTTATAATACTGCTGTCTGGACAGTTAGTGATGAGTGGTTTAAAGATTTACCAGTAGAATATCAGGAAGTTATCTTAAATACTGCCCAGGAAGCCATGGTAGTTGCCAGAGGTGTAGATACCCAGCGTTCACAATTATACTGGGTAGAAGATTCTGAGAAATATGAAGATTCATATATGCCAACTCCAGAGGTCCAGGAAGAATGGGCTGAAATCTTAAGGCCAGCTTTTTATGAGTGGATTACTGAAGATTTTGGTATTGATCCAGATTTAGTAGATGAATTCTGGGGTGCAGTAGAAGAAGTTAGCAGAGATGTTGATGAAGATATCTTTAATAGACTTGGTAGAGAATAATTAGTGATAAAATTTAATTAATTGATTAATAAATTCCTCCGCTTCATTTTTGGTGAGGCGGAGGTTTTTAAAATGCTGGAGGTGAATATAATGCTAAAAATATTTAAGAAAATAAGTGATATAGCTGATAAAATATCATTATTTATAGCTTCTATTATGGTGTTAGGAATTTTATCAGTTTCTATTTATGGTGCATTTATGCGATATATTATGAACAGTCCGGTACCCTGGCCACTTCCTGTAGGTCGATTATTAATGATTTGGTCTGGTTCAATTGGAATTGCTGCGGCGCTAAAAAGAGGTCAACATATGGGAGTCGATGGTGTTATTATTAGATTTCCTAAAAAAATTGAAAAAGCTATTAGATATATAGGCTTTGGCTTTGTATTTTTATTTGTCTTAACTTTATTCTGGTATGGAATGATGGAGACTTATTATGCTCGAGACCTTTATATGCTAACAGCAAATACAAGAATTAGTTATAGATGGTTAAATGCAGCAATACCGTTTGGAGCATTTATTCAATTATTACATCTTTTATCTGCTCCATATGTTGTAAAAGAGTTTATGGAAAAAGATTATACAGAAACAGATATTAAATCAGACGGTGATATTGGCTTGTAAAAGCAAATGAAAGGAGGCATAATATTATGATGATTACAGTTCTAATTGTATTTTTCATTTTAGTAACTTTAGGGGTCCCAATTGCTTATACTATTGGACTTGCCGGCATGTGGGGATTATTTTTAAGAGGAGGAATGGATTTTTTATCTATAGTGCCAACAA